>CAZGEP010000031.1:0-33820 GCA_964524955.1 uncultured Planctomycetota bacterium
TACCGTAATATTTACTCTGCCCTTTCTGCTCCTTTCCGGATGGTCCGGGCAGCTTGCGGACCGGATCAGCAAACAGCGGCTTTCCCAGTGGGTCAAGGTCGCGGAAATCTTCATAGCTGTTATCGCCCTGGCCGCGCTGTGGAAAGGGAGCCTGTTGTTTTCCGTTGCAGCTCTGGTTCTGCTTTCTATCCAGAGTACGGTTTTCGGTCCGGCCAAGTACGGCATGATCCCGGAAATGATGGAGAAGAAAGCCCTGGGGCCGGCAAATGGCAGCATCAATATGCTGACCAATATTGCCATCATTGTCGGTGGATTTCTGGGCGGCGTGATCAGCGACCAGTATGCAGGATTTCCCCTGCTTCCCGGCCTGGTTATCCTTGCTGTGGCATTTGCCGGATATGTTGCGTCGCGGTATCTTCAGCCTCTTGAGGCCAGTGATCCCACATCCCGTGTGCGCGGGTTTCCTTTTACGCCTTATATCGCTGCCTTTCGCATGATGGCCAGGGTTAAGAACCTTGTCCCATACGCGCTTGCGTGGGCATTCTTTTATTTTGTGGGCGTAACCGTACTCCAGGTGAACCTGGACTTCAAGCCATTGCTCAAATTAACCGATACCCAGGCCAGCCTGCTTAATGTACCCATGGTCGTCGGGATCGGCGCAGGCAGCGGGTTGGCCGGTTGCATCTGCAGGGATCGTATCCGACTGGGATTGGTGCCTCTGGGAGGTGTTGGCATTTTCATAATGCTTTTTGTGCTGGGAAATATACAGCTTACCTATGGTCTAGTCATGTTCGGCCTGGCGCTGATGGGCGCCTTTGCCGGCTTGTATATTGTGCCGCTTCAGTCCAAGGTCCAGGAGTTATCCCCGGAGGGACAGCGGGGGAGAGTGCTGGGAACATCCAACTTTCTGACCTTTGCGTTTGTCGCGCTCGGCGGTGCCTTCTACTGGCTGATGCGCTCGCAGTTAGCCATCGGCGCTCAGGCGATGCTGACAATCGCTGCTGTAATGCTGATCGTATGTGTGGTTTGGATTACCAGGGTAATAAGGGGGGCTGCAGTAACGAGTAGTGAAAGGGCAGTGAAAAGAGGTGGGTGAGGAGGTAAGAGTTGAGTAAACTCGATATCAGTCATAACCTATTTATTCGGCTTATCCAGAACAAAATGCATAGCTTCAGCGATAGTGAGCAATGATCGCCACAGGCATGCTTTTGATTTACCTCCGGCAACCCAATAAACTCCTGTAATAATTACTTGAATTTGAGGTGTGCTATGAAACGAGTAGAGAGCGCTATTTACACGGATATTGAGAATGAAGTAGCTGTGTGGACCATGCTTTCCATGATCCTTCCACTCCTGATGTGGGCTCTGAATAATAATGTATACAGTCCGTTGACATATTATACACTTCCACTGATGCTGTTTTTGCTGATTGGCGGAGGCGGCTTGATTATGATTGCATGGGCAATATCTTCCCTGGTTTTCGTTCTTATCCAAACCTTAGCCGTGAGCAGCAAACAAAGGGTGATCAGGTGTTCAATCATATATATTCTGCTGGTAATCTTGAACCTGCTCTATCTGAACAGCGCAACTGAACTGGGCTTGCAGTTTCAAGGCAGTAAATTGGTTAATGCTGCTGAAGTGTATAATCAGATGATCTCGGTTACAATACTCGTATTAATCGTTATCTATTTGTTTTATTCAAGCAAAAGGCTTGCCCGGCTGATTAACTTTATTACATATACGTGGCTGATACTTTACGCATTTCCATTCTTCGGCGAATTTATATGATATTATACTCTGTTAAAGAAAACTGTTACGGAAATAAAAAAGAGGTTGTAGGATGAAAAAACATCTGAAAAGCGTCCTTTGTTTAGCAATCTTGATATCGTCATGCCAAAAGAAACAGGAAAGAAGACCTGTATTAAAGGCAAACGGTGATAACAAATGTGTCATCTGGAAAACCACCCCTTTTGTTCTGCATCAATACAACAAACAGGTCCAGGCATATTTTGACAATGACCTCGCGGGAAAAGAAGTTGAATTCGATCTGATATTTGATATGCGGTGGGGCATGGTCAGTAGGGAGATTCTGATTAATCAATTTCATGTAGAACAAGGGTTTGTTTTGATGAAGACCCAAGACGGCAGTATTAGAATAGAACCGGATCAAAGGGTTGAGTCAAAGTCAAAGGAGTCTGAGAATAAAGAAAAATTCAGGGGGTTCAGATCTCCGTTTATGATTTGTTACTGTTATCAAGAATACGTAAAGGAAACAAAAGAATATATTCACAAACCGATCATTCGATTGCGTTTCAGCAAGAGTCCGGAATTGATTCACCACCTGAATTATGAAGTTAACCGAATCGGATCGAAAAGTACCTGCGTTTGTGTGAAATTGAAATATTACTTTAGCCCGGATTTTAAGGGAAGAATTAAGTGCTGGGACTTGAATTCACATGAAGAGACTCCTTTTTTTAAGTTATAATGCCGATCATACAAAGCGATGAGAAATAAAACTATGAATAATAAAGTCTTCTCTGTTTAAGAATATACCTTGAATCCTAAAGTCAGTTTATGTAGAATTATTGTAACAAAAGAAAGGACGCTCTATGTTGAAATGGGAATTCCGAAATAGACTGCTGTCAAGGCAAAATCTTAAGATGGGCTGGATTTAATAAAAGGAGCTTTATGTTGAAATGCGATTCTTGTAATTATGAGAATAAAGAGGATTCCTTAGTTTGTAATCTCTGTGGAGCGAATTTGCAATCTCATGACGCTCCATCCCAACCTGAAATGTCAAAGGCTCAGTTGGATGATATAACTGAAATGCAAAAGGAAAAAGAAGAGAATGAAAGTCAGTGGGAGGAGAGAAGGAAAAGAGCATTAAAAGGTTATGCAGTAACAGGAGCGTTGACTTTTTTTATATTAAATGCTGTGTTTGGATTTCCGCAAAGCCTTCACCCCCTTACGTTTATTTTGAATATTATCTTCAGTGCACTGTTCGGTCTTCCGCTGGGCTATTTAATCGGGACAAAAGGGGGGGGATTAGTTAAAGGAGCAATTATATCGTCCATATTTTTTGCAGCGTTACGTATTCTGTTCATTGTCCCTTCAATGATTTCTTCCGGAAATGTCACGGAATCGTTATTATCTGCAGCAGTTGGCGGTATTCTTATAGGTGCCATCCCCGGCGGAATTATCGGTTGGCACGTTGACTTAAGCAAATAGGTATTCTCTCTTCAGTTCTCTGCGACCTCTGTGGTGATCAATTATTATTTCAGGTTATA
Organism: uncultured Planctomycetota bacterium; assembly: GCA_964524955.1. GTDB lineage: Bacteria > Planctomycetota > CAZGEP01 > CAZGEP01 > CAZGEP01 > CAZGEP01. Next base: position 3,288 of record CAZGEP010000031.1, read on the forward strand.
GTGTTAATGGGTTTACTCTTTCCCCAATAACTATTCACAAATAACAATCTGATTTCCCCCTTAGCAACGGTCATTTGAGGCTTTTATTTGTCTTGCAGGATTGCACGGACGGATAAGCGTCTGCAGGTGGATTTTCATCTTGACAGTCGGCTGATTTCGCTTATAGTCAGTGATCAATTAGATTCAGGCGATTGTGTTTATGCAGGGGCAGGGCACAATAGAGTTTGCTGCTTTATGACGCACTACCTGCCTGAAAATGAATTCTGGAGTCAGTCACAGGATTTCAATGAATCCTACGCAGAAAGAATGCAGACCCATGACACTCAGACAACCACTGCACGGCGCTGCCGAGAAACTGTATGAAGCCTCCCTGAACGTGCCTGTGATTGATACGCATGAACACATACCGCGATCCGAAGCGGAATACAATGAGCGTGAGATCCGTTTCGGGAATCTGTTTATTCCGTACATTACCAACGATCTGGCTTCTGCTGGAATGCCCGGGTTCCTGTCCGGGAAAGAGCGTTCTTTTGTATGCATTGAAGACGACTGGGATTCCTTTGGCCCGTGGTGGCAGTTGTCAAACACGGATCGTATGCCCGGGCGCTTCGTATCGCACTGCATGAGTTCTACGGTGTTGACGACCTGACCCGGGAAAACTACAACAATCAGGATTATGGTATGCTCCGTATATATATTGATGCCGATGCGTGTCCGGTAAAGAATGAGGTGTTCAGGGTTGCCGGCAGATATTCACTGGATGTTGTGCTGGTTTCCAATTCCTGGATGCGGATTCCGGACAATCCGAGGATATCTCTGGAGGTTGTAACCGATGATCCGGATGCAGCAGATGACTGGATTGTGAAACAGGTGGAATCGGGTGACATTGTGATTACCGCTGATATTCTCCTTGCTGGACGATGTCTGAAAAAAGAAGCTCGTGTTCTCGGGACCCATGGAAAGCCGTTTACAGAGGATACGATCGGAGATGCAATTGCAACCAGGGATCTGTTGAGTGACCTTCGCGATGCCGGAGAGAACACCGGAGGCCCGCCGCCTCTGAAGAAGAGCGACCGATCCATCTTTCTCCAGCAGCTGGATCAGATGATTCACGCGATACGACGTGCCAACCCCGCCTGAAGTGGATCTTAGTACCGGCTCCTCACATATAAATGAACGAATGATCCATCGGAGATATTTTTGCTGTCGGCATCGCTATCGGAATCGATATTGCCTTTTGAGAAATAGGAAACAGCCGACACCGAAACCGAAACCATTGACTGTTGTTTCTGAAAGCATCTTGAAAATATCGGGTTTTCGGGTATCCTGTACATCCTGTCCGTTTGGTAAACGTATTTATTGGAGATAAGTGATGACTGAAAGAAAGCGATTTATGGCAGTTATTGAGTGCAGGAAGTCTACACGTTTGCTTGTGCTCTTGATCAGCTTGGTTGTGGTTCGGTCCGCAGTATTCGGAGTGGATAAGGGAGAATTAAGAATCTATTCCCAGCCGTCGGATCTGAGCAAGGTGGAGAATCTCTCTGTTCACCACGGAAAACGATACAAGGTGGAGGTCAATGGCCGGCCGGTCCCTGTGTATTCCTCTAACGGCAACTATCCTTCCAAAATTAAGACTATATGGCGTATTTCTCGTTTAAGGACCTGACCGCACATATAAATGTCCATTGCGGATTTCCTGTGAAGAGATCAGTGATTCGGCCTTATAGCAGAGGCATAAAGACAACTGTGAAGGGAAATACCGTTTCGTTTTCCATGAAGACGCCGAGAAAAGTCTGGGTCCAGATAAACGGAGACCGGGCATATCCGCTCTTTATCTTTGCGGACGCACCCATACCGGATCCAGGCAAGGACGGGGTGGAGCATTATTTTGGTCCGGGTGTGCATCATATCGGGCTTGCGTATCCTGTGAAGAATAACGAACACGTCTTTATTGCGGCCGTTTCATAACGACTGGGACAGGGAAAAGCAGGGAAAACTCTATAACATCACTATTCGCAATCTGACGGCTCACAGCTCTCCCGGCCGGATTATGGGATATGACAAAGACCACTGTGTAAAAAATGTGGTTTTTGAAAATCTGGTTATCCGGGGCAAAAAGATCAAACGCCTTGATCAGACTCAGATCAAGACAAACAAGCACATCAAAAAGATTCTTTTTAAATAACCGGGGCTTTTCCTGCCAGGATTGAGAATGTGCCGGTCTTGTTTTAAAATCAGGCGCCAGCACCGCGTATGTAGACTATGTGGCTTTGACGGGTGTGATAAAGGGGATTGAACCTGAGAAACCGGGTATTGCAGGACGGCGTTAAACAATGCCCGAAAATTGTAAATATAAATATTACAGCTGATTACACCAAGAATAATCTGCATCTTTTATTGAAATGGGATTGGATAAGAAAAGGTGGTTTTTTACAAATAAAAGATCGGACACCTGGGGTATTCCGTAAGTACTATAAGGTGATAACCAAGAGAATCTTACAGGTTACGAAAAACCCTTTAAGGGGACCAAAGCATGAAGCGAACTATACTGCCGGTTGGTGTGCTGATTCTATTACTGCTTTTTCAGGTGTCCGGTCAGGCGGAAAAGATGGGTCAGAAAATCAAGGCCATGACGCGCGAAACATCCTATCGGCAGGAATATGTCAAGTCCGATACAGAGCGGACAGAGAAACTTGTCCGGGAGATGCTGCGCGAATTAAAGTATAATCGCATTTCAGATGGATCATTTGAGAAGCATATCTCTGGAATCAACAAGGGACTTACTGACGCGAGCGGTAATTATATGAAAAAAGTGATCCAGGAGTTGCGTTCGCTGATTTCGGAAACCCGTGCTGGAAAAAAGGCAGACAGGATAGACCGTGCGATTGACCTGCAGGATAAGATTATCAAAATCCTGGATCGGATTAAGAATGCCAAGCTGGCGGCCAGCAGCAACCGGATGTCCAATCTGCTGCAGAAGGCGGTGCAGGAACAGAAGAGCGCACTGGAGGAAACCCGCAAGATGCTGATGGACAAGAACAATAGGGTCCCCCTGGGCAAGAAACCGGAAGAACTGACGGAAAAACAAAAGGAACGGCTTCAGAAGACGGTGAGTGAGCAGGAAAAGGCCAGGGAGTCGTTGCAGAAAACCGTTAAGGAGCTGGAAAAGGCCATCAACGAGAATAAAGATCCGGCACTCAAAGAGGCGTCCGAACAGCTACACAAGGAAAAGGCTACTGAGCTGTCCCGCAAGGCCGAAGAGAATCTGGAAAACAACAAGGCTACCCAGGCCATGATGGAGCAGAAAAAAGTCCTGGACGCCCTAGAAAAGGCCCTGGAAACTGCAAAGCAGAGTGAGCAGCCGAATGTGGCCATGCAGGAGGAGAGTCTGGAGGATATGCTGGAACGTATGCAGCAGAACAAGGAAAAACTGGGTGACCTGATCAACAAACAGGAGGATCTGAAGAAACAGACCGAGAAATCCAAGGGGGAGAATATGGAGCGGCTTGAAGCCCAGCAAAACCAGCTGGCTCGGGAAGCGCAGGAACTCATCGAAAAGATGCCGGGCAAATCCGAACAGCAGCAGAATATGCAGGAGGCGTCAAAGGATATGCAGAAGGCGGAGGATAACCTGGGTGAGAATCAGAAAAACGAAGCCATGAAGAATCAGGAGAAGGCGCTTCAGAACGCGCAGAAGGCCATGGAGAATCTCAAAAAAAATATGCAGCAGCTGGCCGAGATGCAGTCGCAGCCGGGACAGCCCCAGCAACCGCAGCCGCCCGGACAGCCGCAGCCGGACATGCCGCCTGCGGAAGCGACGCAAATCACGCCCTTTGCCGAGGGACAGGAATCCAAAGATCCGGAGAAGAAGACCGGAGACCGGACAGTGAAATTCAATGAACGGCGTAAACCCGGTAAATGGAAGGCCGGTTTTGCAGAGCGGAAACGTCTTGAGTACATGCAGGACTCGGACAAGAAACTCCCTGCCGAGTACGCAGACATCGTTAAAGGATATTACACACGACTCGCGAACGAAGGCGGTGAATAAACCGAAAGGAGAATCATGATGGCAGATACCGACAGTACCCGCAACCCTGAAGTCCCGGAGGACGATATTGCCGCGATTGAGAAGCTGAGGAACGCATACGCGAATATGAAAGCTCAGATCAGCAAGGTAATTGTGGGCCAGGAAGAGGTGATTGAACAGCTGGTGATAGCGATCTTTTCTCGTGGCCACTGTATTCTGGAGGGAGTGCCGGGGCTGGCAAAGACGCTGCTGGTCAGTTCGATTGCCGAAATCATGGACTTGTCCTTTAAGCGGATCCAGTTTACACCCGACCTGATGCCGTCGGATATCACCGGTACCGAAGTGATACAGGACGACCCGAACACCGGGGAACGGAAATTCAAGTTTCTTGCGGGTCCGATTTTCGCGAATGTGATTCTCGCGGATGAAATCAACCGAACCCCCCCAAAGACTCAGGCTGCACTGCTCGAAGCCATGCAGGAACGACAGGTATCCATTGGCGGTGACGTGTATAAGCTTACTGAGCCTTTCTTTGTGCTCGCGACCCAGAACCCGCTTGAGCAGGAGGGAACATATCCGCTGCCCGAAGCTCAGCAGGACCGTTTTCTTTTCAAGGTGTTTGTTGATTATCCGGATGAAGACGAGGAAATGCAGATCATCAAGAGAATCAATGATATTGAAACCGCGTCCCTTGCCGAGGTGCTGAATGGTAAGGATATTATGGAATTCCAGAAACTGGTCCGGCGCGTTCCTGTGGCGGATCATATATTTAATTTCGCGAATACACTGGTGCGGGCAACTCGAAGCGGCTATAAGGGCGGAACCGATATCGCAGCATCCTGGCTCTCCTGGGGCGCGGGACCACGTGCGACCATCAACCTGATCACCGCGGCACGGGCACGTGCCATTCTCCGGGGGCAGGCGCACGTGTCCACCGAGGATGTCCGGGCCGTGGCCAAACCGGTTCTTCGGCATCGCATTGCAGTGAATTTCGCGGCCCAGGCCGAAGGCTACACACCGGAAAAGCTGATTGATATGTTTATCGAACATGTGGATCAGCAGCTGAAAGATTCCGTAAAATAACACATTTTCCTCAGGGTTACATGGCGAAGACTGTAAAGAAATCCAAACTTGGACGATATATTGATTCCCGTATTCTCTCGCGTATGAACAATCTCCGGCTTAAACCCCGGGGACGCGTGGTCGGAGACCTTGCCGGTGATCACAAATCCATTCTGTCCGGGTTTGCCACAGAATTTGCCGGGCATCGGCAGTATGTGCCCGGAGACGAGCTCAAACACCTGGACTGGAAAGCATATTACAAGACGGGTAAGTATTTTATCAAACAGTATGAAGTGGAAACCAACATGATCGCTCACATCCTGCTGGATGTATCCGAATCCATGCACTATGGCGAGGGCGCCACGAGAAAATGGGATTATGCCGCGTCCCTGGCCGCCAATCTCGCATACCTGATTGCAGCCAAACGGGACAAGGTGGGATTCGATATGTTTGACGAAGAGGTTATTCTGCATCAGCCCAGGAGTCAGTCGCTGGGGCAGGTGTTACGGATGGATGAGATTATGGCCGAACACACCCCTCGCAAGAAGACGGATATCGAACGGGTTTTTATGGATATTGCCAACCGGATCGGACGACGCGGGGTCGTGTTGATTATTTCAGACTTTTTTGATGACGTGGAAAAGGTGCTGCGCGGTATCCGGCGGTTCTGCTTTGATACGCATGATGTGGTGGTTTTTCATATTATGCACCGTGACGAACTGACCTTTCCCTTTGATGAGAATGTGCAGTTTGATGGACTGGAGCAGATGCCCCAGCTCAAAACCGATGCCCAGCAGATCCGCAAGCGATACCAGAGCGAGGTGGAAACATACCTCAAAACATTTACCAAGGGGTGTGAAGACAGCGGTGTGGAGTATATCCTGATGGATACCTCGGTGCCGCTGGAAATAACACTGGCGGAATACTTGATAGGAAGGTCCTGACCGCATGCCGTTTATCTTTCCCGGATACCTGTGGCTGGCTCTTGGCGCCGCGGTTCCCGTGATTATTCATATACTCAATAAAAGGCGCTATAAAAAAGTGCAGTGGGGCGCTATGACCTTTCTTCTGCGGGCCGTTCGGGAGGAAACCCGCCGTATTCAGTACAAAGATCTTCTTTTGATGCTGCTGCGTGCCCTGGTCTGTATTTTGCTTGCCATGGTTATTGCCCGGCCCATCACCCGTTTTTTCAGTACCGGAAAGAGTGAAAACAAATATATTATCCTGATCCTGGATAGTTCCGCGAGCATGAACAGTACCGCGGGAGTGGAAACGCTTTTTGAAAAGGCATCGCGTGAAGCCGAATCACTGCTTCGCGAGGTCAAGACCGGTTCCTGTATAGGAATTGTCGAGGGATCTGCGCCAGCCCGTATACTGGTATCCAAGACCATGGATGTGCGCACAGCCGAAGATATTCTGGCCGAGATCGAACCCACGGATTGCGCCAATGATTTCCAGGGAGCGCTGCGGAAGGCTGGCGATATCTTTGCCGAAGCCGGTGCAGCGTATCGAAAGGAAATCATCATTGTTACGGATCTGCCGTCCCGCGTCTGGGGAGATGATGCCGACGCGATAAAGAATCTGATCAGCGGAATCGGAAGCGACAGAACCTATGTGGTACCGGTCTCCGGCGATGCACTTCACAACACCGGAATTATTTCCATTGAGACGCATCCCAAAGTCACAACCGTTGAGCGACCGCTATCGGTTTCCGTAACCGTGGCAAACGGCGGTGGGTTCATCGAAAATGCTATTTCCACGGATCTCTTTCTCAATGACAACCGGGTGTCGTCCCGGTCCGTGGAAAAGCTGGATCCCGGTGAAACCGCACAGATCAGTTTTATGATTAAACTCGAAGAACCCGGAATTCACCGAATACGGGCTGTGGTCAACGAAGGTCGGGAAAAGTATTCCGCGGACGACATACGGGAGACCATTGTTGAGGTCGTTTCCGGAGACCGGATTCTGCTGGTGGACGGAGAACCGGGACCGGATTTTGGAGAAGGCGAAACCGATTACGTGGACGCGGCATTGAATCCTTTTTTTCAGGACCAGCCGCTTAAAAGTTTTGACCTGATTCGAATCAAGGGTTTTGAATTCACCCCCGAGAGCCTGGCTGGAAAGGATCTTGTCGTTATCGCAAACCTGAACCGTATTGACCCGGCAGTTGCAGTGGAGCTTCGCAAGTTCATAGGAAAGGGCGGTGGGGTGGTTGTCTTTCTGGGGCAGAATGTGATTCCGGAAGAGTACAATCGCCTGCTGCAGGATGAGAAGACATCTGTCCTGCCGGCGCGGATTGGAGACCGTATTCCCGCGCAGCGACCGGACGGTCAATCCGCCAAACTCTATCTTTCCCAGGATTACCTTCAGCATACCTGCATGCAGTATTTCAGCCGCCGTGAGACCGCGTCACTGCTTCGGGTGCCGGTGTTTAATTCTTTTGCACTGGATGTCAAAGATATCCCGGGGGCCGGGATTATCGCCAAATACGAGAACAGTATGTCTGCGATCGTGGAGCGAAAAATAAAGCAGGGCAAGGTGATTCTGGTGGGAACTTCGGCGGATAATGACTGGAATGATCTCTTTTCCGAACCGGTGGGTCCGGTTCTGGTGCGGCGGATGATATCCTACCTTATTTCCATCCGCAAGGTGGATCGTCAGAAAAACGTGGGTGAGAAGATTCTGTTGCCGCTGCCGCCCGAAGAGCGCATGGCCCAACTCTCTCTGATCACACCGAGTAAGAAAGTCATCAGTCTTAATCCCGAAATTCAGGATGGAAAGACGTATCTGAGTTACGAGGGAAAGGGGCGCAGAGGAATGTATTCTTTCCGCATTGAATCGGAAACCGAGCGTGAGGAACTGGTTGCACTGAACACGAACAGTGATGAGACCTTTATTACCCGTCTGTCCCCCCCTGAATTCAAAGCGATTTACAAGACCGACACGATTCAGCTGCTTTCCGAGAGTCGCGGTAAATCGGCAGGCAGTGTATTTCGAGAGTCCAAGATCGGCCGTGAACTCTGGTGGCCGGTCCTGCTGATATGTCTGCTCCTCTTTATTACCGAGATTGTTCTTGGTCGGATGTTTACAGCTGAAATGCCGTCAACGGATGACATGCCTGAGATTGCAAGGTCTGCTCACCGTTCCAGCGCGTCTGCGCAGAAGACTGCGACTGGGGGTGAGCAATGAAAGCCTTTTTTGAGTGGTTGCTGGGATTCAAGTCCATCCCTGAAGGCGCGATCAAGGAACTGGATATCGACTTTCTGCTTTTACCGGAAAGCAATGCATCCATCATTTTGTTTCTTTTGGCGATCGCGGCTGCTGTCTTTTCCTGGTGGATTTATCAGAAACGTAAAGAAGCTCTTGGATTCCGGCGCTGGCTACTTTTCTTCTTGCGGTTTTCCGGGCTGCTGCTGCTGCTTCTGCTGCTGCTTGGTCCAGTGCTGAAGATCGTGACGCACGATGTCCGAAAAAACATTATTGCGCTGCTGGCGGACGGCTCCACAAGCATGAGTATCTCGGATCGAAAGGCGTCAACGGAGCGAATCCGAAAGAATGGGATTGCGCTTGGATACTCGCAGCTGCGCGATGAGAGCGTTGACGTGGACCCGGCAGCACGAAAGAAGATTGTGGAAGCGCCCCGGATTGATATCCTGCGAAATGTGCTGGAAAACAAAGAGACCGGACTGATTCCCGCATTTGAAGAACCCTACCGGATCGTTAATTATACGTTTAATGAAAAACTGATTTCCGGCGGTGAGGATTATGCGAAATGGAGTCGATCAATACGTGCCAACGGCAAAGGAACCGCCCTGGGAAGCGCGATTGAAAAGGTTCTGGATGACACCCGGGGAGATAATGTGGCAGGAATTGTTGTGCTGACCGACGGATCAAACAATGCCGGCGTTGATCCCGGTCTGGTAACGGAAAAAGCAGGAAAGCGGGGGGTCCCATGTTATTTTGTGGGCATTGGTGAACCGGATGTCAAAGACATCCAGATTACGTTTCTGGCCATGCGGGATATTATGTTTGTCGGAGATCCGGCGCCGGTTACTGTCAAGATACGGCATTGGGGCTGCGAGGGGCTGGAAGTGCCGCTGGTGATTGCTGATAATCAGGGAGAAGTTAAGCGCAAGCGTATTGTGCTGAACGAGACCGGCGAACAGACTGAGACCGTGATTATCAAACCGGAACGAAAGGGCGAGCATCTGTTCAAGGTGGGGGTAGGACCGCTGGCCGAGGAACTGATTCAGAAGAACAATATGAAGGAAAAGCTTGCCAAGGTGATTGATGAAAAGATCAAGGTACTGTGGGTTGAGACCTCACCGCGATGGGAATACCGATACGCCAAGAACCTGATGACGCGGGATAAGAAGCGCTTTGATCCGAGCGTGCTGCTGTATGAATCCGAAATGGAACTCCGTGAGAGCAGCGACCTTTTTGTGGAAAGATTTCCCCGCAGGGAAAAAGAGCTCTTTCAGTATCATCTGGTGGTCCTGGGAGATATTGACTCGGTCAATCTGTCTGAATCTCAGATGACCATGCTCCGGAAATATGTTTCCGAAGAAGGCGGTGCGGTTCTCTTTCTTCCAGGAAGGCGTTTCGGCCCAGCGCAATGGAAAGGCACTCCCCTGGAAAAGGTACTTCCAGTTGTTACCGGTACACGCAAGTCCTCAATGATCAGCAAAGAGGACGAGTTCCTCAAGCCCATGACCACCGCATTTCGTGCCAAACGGACCCGAATCGGTGAAAAGCATCCGATGTTGTATATTTCGGAAAAGAAGGAGGAAACCCGAAACGCATGGGAAAAGTACCTGGTAATCTACAACAAGATGAAGGTGGAGAAAGCCCGTTCCGGCGCACAGGTGCTGCTGGAAACACGAGAACCTTCACCTGTACCGTTGATTGTTTATTCCCGATATGGTTCGGGAACAGTCCTGTATATGGGTACGGATGAATTGTGGCGATGGCGGTACCGGCCCGGTCCGGTGTCGCACGACCGGTTCTGGGGCAGTGTACTGGAACAGATTGCTTTGGCCCGGCTGCTGGGAGAGAGCCGGAAAATTACCCTCCAGGTCAGCCGGGAGGAACTGGGTGTTGGAGAACAGCAGACGATCAATGCCCGGGTTCTTGGCGACAATTATCAGCCTGCGGTTGAAGAGACTTTGAACGCAATGCTGCAGCGGGATACGGATGGTGAGAAAGAGATCGTGGTCCTCCGCTCCATTGGCAGTGGGACCGGATTATACGAAGCCAAATACTCTCCGGGCCAGACCGGTAATTACAAAATTGAACTGGCATATGCCGGAGACCGGGTATCCGTGGCGTTTCGAGTGGTTGAAAGTCAGGTGGAGTATGAGAATCCAGCCCTGGACAGAAAACGTCTTGAAACCTGGGCAGCGAAAGCGGGCGGAAATGTATACGATCCATGGGATCTCTCCGGCCTGTCCAAAGAAATTTCGGCCAAGGCCAAGCCGTCTCTGATTCGGACCGAGGATGAATTGTGGGATGCACCACTCTGGCTGTTTGTATTTGTGCTGATAGCCGGCGCGGAATGGTTTATACGAAAGAGGAAAAATTTGCCGTGATCATACATGGAATGGTAAAAACCAGAAATGGCTTACTGAACCGGACGGGAAACTGATGGCGCTTTCCAGTACAGAAAATCTTAGACAACAGCTCAGAAATCTTGCCGCACGTGAGACTCGGCTGGCCGTGTTGACAGGGATGCTGCGAGTCATTATCGCGATTGTAGTTTTTGCGGTATTGTTTTTCGTGGTTGACTGGATGCTGAGGCTTTCGGTATTTTTCCGCTTCCTGAGCCTGGCCGGAGGGCTGGCCGGCCTGATCGGGCTGATACGGGCGTATCTGGTTCTGCCGCTTCGTATTGAGCGGAATGAAGAAACCGAAGCCCTCAAGCTGGAACACCATTTTCCCTATTTGAATGACCGTCTAATCAGTGTGATTCAGCTGACCGGAACAGACAGGGAAACGGAAGAAAACGCGATGAGCCGTGCGCTGATTCAGCGTCTGGAAACCGATATATCCAACGTGTCAGCACAGATCAAGTTTTCCGACGTGATTGACTGGCGGTTCATTCGCCGAATCGGATTAATCGCAGGGGGGATTTTCTTTTTTGCATTTCTAAGCTATATGTCCTTTCCCGAATATGTCATGATTACGGTCAAGCGAATGTTCTTGAGCAGTAAGAACTACCCGGTACTGACGCACATCAAGCTGAAGGGATATGACGACCGGATTGTGGAAGGGGATGACTGGAATATCCGCGTCAGCCTGAGCGGTGAGATTCCGTCAACCGTTACCCTTTTGCGAAAGAAAACCGGAACCAATGAGTTGTGGGAGGAATTTGAGTTCAAGCCCGGTCTCGGTTATCAATATTCGCTGACCCTGAAGAAGGTTCTGGATTCCTTTGAGTTCAAGGTGGTAGCAGGAGACGGGACTGCAGGACCGGTTCCGGTAACGGTTCTGGATCAGCTGACCGTAAGTGACCCGCTTCTTGACATTACTCCGCCCGCCTATACCGGCATCCAGCCGGTTACCCGTGCATCCATCCGGTCTTCTTCCATTGTGGAAGATTCCAATATACGGGTTATTATTCCGGCGAACAAGCAAATTGTCTCCGGAACCTTGATTACCTCACATGGAACAGCGCTATCGCTTATACCGCATGAGACGGAAAATACCGCTTCTGCAGAATTCATTGCGGCCCGTCGGTACGAGCCCGGAAAGGCCATCCAGTTTGATGGTGTTGGCCAGGTGGCCAAACTGCCGTTTCGGGAGTCCTTTAATCCAGGAAAGAATAATGAAGATTTTACCGTCGAATTCTGGCTGTATCTTCGACAGCATCCTCCGGGGGCCTGGCGGTCACTGCTTCACAAGGGTGGTAACAACAAGGAGCGAACGTTCAAAATGTCGCTTCACCCCAATAGTAACCGGATTCATTACCGCATCAGTACGTCTGCATCCTGGAATGAAGGCGGTGATTCTGCATCTGAGATTCCTTTAAAGAAGTGGACCCATATCGTTTATGTGAAAAAAGACAATACCCTTCAATTGTACATGAACGGAGAACAGGATTCCGAGATTTATTTTTCCGGAAGCGTCAACGGTAATAAAGGTACAACATACATCGGAAACAGTCCGTGGGAACGCGGTGTTAACGGAGCCATGGATCAGCTGCTTGTGTACGGTCGTGCGCTGTCCAGGGCTGAGATCCGAACGCATTACAATCGGGGACGCGGTACACCGTCTTTTTCCAGAAAAGAGTTGATGGTCGGTTATCTTTTTGATGGAACCGCAGAAGATATGTCCGGTAACGGGTATACACTCGAGCTGGTGAATAAACCCTCCATGGAGCCCGGCATTGTCAGGAGCCTGGCCATGCGGGATGGTAAGCCGATTGTAAGCGGAAGAAATGGAATTATTTCTTTTACCGTTCGGCTCAAGGACACGGATGGACTGCAGAATGCCGAACCACTGGTTCGGTACAGCTTTCGGATTCGCAGCGACCGGAATCCTCGAATTCGTGTGACATACCCGGATATCGAGAAGACAAGTGTTCCGTTTGCAGAATGGGAAATTGAATACACTGCATCTGATGATTTTGGTGTCTGCAAGGCCTGGATGGCATGGGGTATCCACCAGTACAGCCTGGATGCTGCTGCGGACGAAAGCGATTCTGAGTATGACGATGTATACGCGGAGGATGACCGGGTTACGTATCTGCGTCAGGGCAGAAGAACGCTTGAGGTGCCCGAGAAATCCCTGCGGTTTACAGCAAGGGCACTTCTGAAAATGCTTGCGTTGAATGTGTCGCCGGGACAGGCTGTTGACGTCTGGATTGAAGCTGCGGATGCACGGGTCAGAGACCTTGCAGCGTTGAAACGGGATTCGGAAATAACCCCTGGCTTTTCCGTGAGCAATCCGGTACGGTTCATCGTGGTAGATCGTAACCGGAAGTGGCTGGAGTTTCACGATATACTCAAGGAAATTGAAAAAGACGTGATCCAGATTAAAGACAACCAGGAAAATATCAAAAATGACACACGGAAGATCAAAAAGAAACTCAAGTGAGAGGACACGAATATGAAAACACGTATTCTGACGGTTTTATTTTTAAGTGCATGTTCTCTTCTGCCGCTGTATGCGCAAGACAAGCGTGTGGTGGGCGTGGGAAAGCTTGCCAGGGATATTTCCGTAAAGATCGACGGAGTGCCCGCTGTCATCCCGGAGAATATTGTTCAGTCGATTCGCATGGGACAGGAGTATTTGAAGAAAAGACAGCGAACGGACGGTTCCTTTAACGGGAACGGTACTGCGAGTGTGGCGTTGAGTACACTTGCGCTGATGGTAAACGGCTCGGTTCCCGGCTGCGGTCCACACGGGAAGGAAGTCGCCAAAGGTGTGGATTATCTGATCAAAAATGCACAGCCGTCCGGACTGATTGCTGTTCGAAAATGCAGTGGTGGGATTATGTATCATCATGCTCTGGCAACGCTCTGTCTGGCAGAGGTGTGGGGGATGACGGTCCGAAAAGACATTAAACCAGTACTCAAGCGCGCCGTTGAACTGATTGTGCGATCACAGAACAGGGAAGGCGGATGGCGATATGGTCCGCAGCCCCTGGATGCGGACATGTCTGTGACCGTTATGATGATCGTGGCGCTTCGGGCATCTCAGAACGCAGGCATCAGTGTGCCCGAGCAGACGGTTCAGGATGCGGTCAATTATGTGAAACGTTGTTTTGACAAGAAGCGAAAGGGGTTTAAGTATCAGCCAAAACGCCATGGCGTTAATGTGGCACGAACCGCAGCTGGTGTGCTTTCGCTGCAGCTTTGCGGATTGTATACCAGTGATGAGGTCAGGGATGGGTGCGGGTATATTGGTGACAATATCGATAAGAAAGACGAGAGGTTTTTTTTCTATGCCCATTATTATGCGATGCAGGCCATGTACCAGTCCCGAAGGGGAGAGGATTGGACAACCTGGTATTACAAGGCCTGTAAAAAAATCATTTCAAAACAGTACAAAGGTGGACGCGGTGCCGGAGGCTGGAAAAAAGTATATCAGACCGGAATGGCCATCCTGGCGATTGGATTGCCGTATCGGTATCTTCCCGTGTATCAGAGGTGATATGATAACAATGAATAGCTTTCGGTATGTGCGGTACGTTCTCGGAATCATATTATGGGCCCTGATTCTCTTTTCATTCCTGTCGTTTCTGATAGCTGAAGAAATGCCAAAAAGTCATGCGCGATGGGTGATGATTCACAAGACAGGCATTCAGAATGCGGCTTCTGTAGAATTTATTGACAGGGGATCACGTATTCGAATGATTGGAGAAACGAATACATATGCTGATGTGGATATTCGGAATGCCGTTGCCCTGATGCAGCGTCACCCGGATGTGTTCTACAAAACACCACACACAAAGCAGGATGCATTTTATCTGGAGATGACCAATGGGGACAGAGTGCTGGTTCGCAAGCCGGTTTATGATGGAAATCGATTCGATTTTGATCATACAGCATGGAAAAGAATTTCCGTTAATGCCCGATATGTGAAGAGCCTGTACCGTTGCGGTTCGCCCGCTCCTGCCGTAAAAGCCGATTTTACCGGACTGATTCTCAAGAATGGAGATCAAACGCACGGAACCGTGTGTTCGCTCAACGAAAAGGCAGTGTTGGTGGAGATGGAGGGATTGGGGAAAATACCCGTTGGTGGCCTGGACGGCGTAAATGTGGTAATTTTTCCAAAACAGAAGAAAGAGGCTCCTACCGAACTCAAAAAAGAGGGGATTCATGTTTCCCTGATCAGCGGGGAACGAATTTCCGGGAATCCAGTATCCGGGAGCAAGGAAAGCTGGTCCATACAACCTGTCTGGCGTTCCAAGGCCATTGTCGTGTATCCCTCTTTTATTCGTGCGGCCACTTTTCCGGCCAACAAGGTTTTCCTCTCTGATATGCCTCACCATGTGCATTCAGCGAAACCATATGCCGGGGGAATTATCCCCATGCGCAAGGACCGGTCTCTGTTTGATCATCTGCTGCGCGTATCCGGGCTGAGTGCGGACAAAGGGATTGCCCTGCATTCATCCACTCGCGTTGATTATCCTCTTTCCGAGCTCAAGCGTACTCCTGTGCGATTGTGCGGTGTTGCCGGTATTGATTCTGAAGCCTTTTTCCCGGGTGCAACCGCTATCTTGCAGATTTCCATGGATGGACAGGTGGTACATAAGGTTGAGCTGAAGTCGGGCGGGAACCTGATACCGATTTTTATTCATATCCCGGTCGGAACAAAATTGATGAGCATTGAGACGGATTACGGACGTCTGGGATCTGTTTCCGATAATGTCGATCTTCTGTGGGGCAGCCTGATTTATGCAGATAAATAAATGTGTGCTTGTATTCCGTATTTGCAGAATGATCGTTCTATTGCTTTGCATAGCGCCTGCGGGCATCTGGTGTTTAGAAAAAAAGGAGTCGTGGGAGCAGACGCGGGCAGCCAATCAAAAAACAGGTGAAATTTCAGTTCTTTCCTGGAAAATCATTGGCCCGTTCTATCCGTCACGAAGCGATCCCGCTGTCTACCGGTATCCGCCTGAAGAAAATCCGGATTCCAGTGTGGTTTACCTTCAGAAGGGCAAGCGCCTGCGCTGGACGCAGGCCAAGCTGCAGGACGAGTATCTGCGTATCAATCGCCGCGAGCGGGGAATGTTTTTTGCACAGGCCGATTTTGAGTGGACGGGAAAATCCAATGCACTTCTTCGGGTTCGAACCGATGATGCCGAGTATTTGTCGATCAATGGTAAAACCGTATGGAAGAAGGGACGGCATCACGGACATATTGATACCCTGATACCGGTTACGCTTGAAAAAAAGAACAGACTCTTTGTAAAAACATACGGCTATGATTCATTTCTGCGTGCAGCATTCTGTACGGAACAAGGTATACAAAATCAGATCGAACTGCTGTTGTTTCTCTGTACGACCTTTCCCCATCAGAGCCTTCATATACTTTCAGCCGCCAAAGAGATTCGCGCTTTACTTGGAATCTATCGTTCCAGTCTGAGGGATACCTACACCGACACATCTCTCCGACGGCTGCGATCAGCAATGGAGGCATGTCTTGAGAAAAACACTTCTGCAGACGTACTCAGGTACTACCTTGATTTTCGCGAAAAAACGGATATTCTTCCGCTGGATACACGTAGAATAAGGAGCTGGATCAATGCGTGCGAAGAGCAGCAGCATCGTGGGCTATTATTCAAGCTCGCCCGAATGAATATCACTTCATTCGCGAATGCAAAAGAGGGATGGCAGTACCTTCGGGAACTGGCTGCAACGAAGGAGTTTTATCCAGAACAATCCAAAGTCTTTACCACATTCTGCAATAAGAATGAATTTTATCGGGAAGGTGCGGACATTCTTCTTTCCAGTCTGGACGTTCTGGGGCCGGAAACTCGACTGACAGCTCTGTTCAGGGCCGGCATTTTGTATCGAAATGCAGGGGATTATAAACATGCATTAGAATGTTTTGACAGGATTACCGCATCCGGTGGTACAGATGCCCCTGATTCCAGCAGTAAACACAAGTCCATTAAAGAGGTTCAAAAGGAGATTGTCGCGATTTTCCGGAATATAAACAAGGACAGTACCTGTATTCTGCCGGAAGCGATTGGATTAAAGAATTTCATGGAATATATCGGCAAAAAAGCACAAAAGGGTGATATTTCAAAGGCCGCTGCAGAACTGATTGAAGAGATACCCAAATACAGAAATACGGCTATACGCCTGGATAAAACAAAAGCGATCGGCGGTATGCGTTATATTGCGAATGAATGCCGCTTGCTTCCCAGGGCGTTCCAGGAGAAATTATATGCAGTACTTGGAAACAGCATTGCCAACAGGATTCAACTTAGGGGATATGGTGACCGAGCGGAGTTGCGTTTGCTGATGAATGGTTTACCGGTAACCGTAAAAGCGTTTTCCAAAATACGCCGCGTTGCAACGACACTCTTTCAAAGAGGGGAGGTGGATGCTGCACTTTCCTGGTACAAAATGCTGACAGATATTTCACCGGAATCCAGTCTGCTGCTTTCTATTGCCTATGGTATCTGCCTGCGCAATAATTTGTCCGCATTAAATCGGTTGAAAGAGACATTGCGTGAACAGAAAAAAGAGCAGCCTGTTGTTTTCAAAGGACGCAAGATGAATCTGAACGATGCGATTAAAGCGCTTTCAGCGGAGATTCCAACTTTACCGAAAAGCAATGGAGGAGAACATCTGCTCGGGCAAATTAGCTGGCGTCAGAATCTGTCTGCGGATGATTTTCTCCTGTATCGTGTGGGGGAACGGTCGACACGGTATGTGCGACCCGCGTTTGTTCCTGCATGCATGGGAACGGCTTTGTATGTGTATACCGGTGTGATGCTCACGGTTTATGATGTGAAGACCGGACATGTTCTGTGGTCCGTACCGGTCAGCCGCGGGGGTGTTCTCAGTGGAACCCCGGTACCTGTTTTTCGGATCCTGGTTCGCGGAAACGTGCTCTATATACGCTCTCCCGGGCATTCGTTCGGACTGAACGCCTATGATCGAACTTCCGGTCAGATGATGTGGTCTGCATCAGACATTCCCGGAATCAAGGATCTTCACATTGCATCTGATCCTGTGTCTTGTAATGGATTGATTGTTTTTGTTGGTGCCAAACATCATTGGTGGAGCCGTGCGATTACCAATACAGAGTTGTTTGCTGTGGCGCTTGATCCGCAGACCGGAGAACTGCTGTGGAAGCAGCTTCTGGTTTCCGGAGACAGCCGGTATGGAGATGAATATCTCTCCAGTCAACTTCCCAGGCCCGTGGAAACACCGAACGGTATTTTTATTCAGACTAACCGTAAGCTTTTTCATATGCTGGAACCGATCAGCGGGACAATTCAATGGGTGCGGGCATACAACCGTTCCAGACAGCAGTCCTACAGATATAACCTGTTTGTAAACTCGGTTTTCTGTTACGGCGATTCTGTTGTATCCATTCCCAGGGATTCCTCATTCATCTACTGTGTCAATACCCGTAATGGCGAGCTCAGATGGTCGGCATCCAGAGGAAGGACTCCGTTGCTGTGCGGTATTACCAACGGAGCAGCCGTGACCCTGGGGCAGGGAATCCGAATGCTTGATATGAAGACCGGCGGTGAGCGGAAATCCTGTCGGTTCAACAGGGCAACCGATTTTACTCTGCCCGTTATCTCCAGGGATATGCTGTGGATTTCAGGAGAAAACCGTACCGCAGTTATGGATATGCGGTCCATGAAGGAGACGACTGTCGTACCTAAGATCATGCAGCATCGAACGCTGCCTGTTGGAAAGCGTGCAGTCGGGTTTGACCGGGATTTGATTTACTGCTTGTGTGAAGAAAAATCGACGGTATCCGAAAATGAAAAGAGAACAACGTTCATGAAACGTACCGGACCGAACACACTGATGCTGCGAAAAGAATTGAAGAAAACGATTTCAAACGATCCTGCACCAACACAACCCGTAAAACCGCTTCAGGATGTAAATCCGGTTTTGTGGTGGCAGCGTCCGGTCAATATGTCCGGATGGTCCTTTCCCCGAGAAAGAAAGAATCGGATTCTTTTATGGAACAAGAGATGTGTTTGTCTTGCCGAGACGGATTATTTTGGAACGCGGCTGTGGGAGTACAGTTATGATCCGAATTCGTTCCATGTGCGCAGCGTGCGGGCGCTAGGTGATCGTGTTCTTGTCCAGGGCAGTTGGAAAATAGTATGTCTGGATCTGGATACCGGTCTTGAGGTGTGGACGGTCCAACTTCCCATGCCCCTGAATGGAATCCGAAGCCGAAAGGATACCGTATACATTCTGATGGCAGAGAGTCATTACAAGCAGTGGCAGACCGGCATTCTGGATATGACGTCGGGCAGAATCATGGTTTTTGCTTCTGGAAACAATCGACGTGTACCGATTGTCTGGTATCACCCGGATTGGATGATTCTGAGAATTGGAAACGGGTATTCTTCTGTAGACATATTGACCGGGAAAACGTTGTGGCGGTATGAGACCGATACACGATGGTATAAGTTCGGAACACTGGTTTCTGCCCCCGACGATAAACCGTCACTACTGTACATGCAGCATGACGACCGGTTCCAGCTGGTGGACAGCCGTACGGGAAACGAAATATTCATAAGCAAAGGCTGGCCCTTTCTGCCTGAAGCGTATTCCCGGAACGGCAAGTATTATTTTTACCGCAAAGGCCATACGCAGGAACGCGTCTGGGATACCGAGAAACAGAAAATGGAGATAAAGTGGAACATGGATATTCGGGAACTCGACTGGATAAGTTCATCAAACTATGGATTTATGGATCATCGAATTGTTGTCCTCAATCAGAACAAAGACAATTACCTGGATTTGTATCATATTGATCCGGAATCCGGCAGGAAGATATCCCGTCAACATCTTTTTCGTGTAAACGGCCGGAGCGGGTCGCTTAAGGTTGTCTGGAGAACACCGGAACGGGAGTTGTTTTTGATGAGTGACCGGATGCTGTATTGTCTGCGGTATTCGGCAGATCGAAAAACGCTTGCTGACAGGAACCGCGCCCGACAGGAAATCCTTACCAACGGATTCTGGAATTTCGAAAACGATCTTTCCATCAAAAAGGCAGCTGTCACTCTTCTCGGATGGCATCCCATGTGCGGCCTGGATGAAAAACCCCTTGATGTCAGTGGTCAGAAATACTGGTTTCCGGCCGACCGCAAGACAGATTTGAACCGAGGACAGGATTCGGATTGCGCCATTCAATTATCTTGTGATGAGAGTCGGGGACATCTGCGTGTAACTGCCGTGGTCAGCGATGACCGCTGGACACCATTTCACGGGAAAAGCGGGGACTGCTTGATTTTCTCTACAGGCAAGTATTCGATCCGCATGGGAATGAACCGGCATCTTCAGCCTGTATTATCCGGGATGAGCCGCAGGTACATCCAGACATATGACTGTCGGATTGTGGCTGACCGTCGAATGGAGTATACTGTTGAACTGAATGCCGATCGACGGTTGTTTCATACATATTATGCGCCATCAGACAATAAGCAAAAACGTGTTTTCTCAATGAGTATTATGTACCGCGACGATGACGGAAAGGGCGTGCGAGGATCCCTGGTGTGGCCCTGTCTGGATCAGTGGGGAACAGGCAGGTGCGATGTACGATAGCCTTTTCCGAACAAAATTCAGGTTCATGTTACAGATATTCTTGCTTCTGTGGTGCGGGTTTTCTTGTGCAAGCTTTGCTGAAGACGTGAAGCTGCGAACTCGGGGACTTCCTCACAGCGGAAAGGTCATTAATCCGGGAATTTCAAGGCACGGAGAGGGCTGGAGTCTTTCGACATTCTGGGGTGTGGTTGTTATGCCCAAACGTGTTCTGAGGTTGCGTACCGGTACCCGCGGTCAGGATATTCGTATTCAGGATGCATCTGTGAATTTTAAGATTCGCTCAGACGGACGACTCCGTGTATCCGCTCCATCCGGCGGGTGTACTGTTGGACCGACTGCGTTTGGTTATGAGCCGGCCACCGTTGCTCTGTCCCCAAAGACATCGTATACCATTGCCATACCCAGAGCCCGTTCGGTTCTCGGACATACCATGCTCTATATACGCTCCGGCTGTGTCAAGCAGGCACGCATCGGAAAGAATCTGTTTACGCTGTATGACTGTAATATGGATGGTTTGTATACCGCTGCGGATGACGGCTGCTGTCACGGGGATCCCGGAACCGTACCGGTTTTTGCTCCGCTGGGGGAGTATATCCCTTCAACAGGAAGGCTGTACAGGCTCAGCGCGATTTCTTCGGATGCAACAAAGCTTACGATTCAGGCATATCGCGGGGACACAGGGAAAATACGCATGCAGTTCAGCGGTGAGCAGGAGAATAAACAGGGTTGCAAGATTGTACTTCAACATGAAAGCAAAAAACTTTCAGTTGTGTTGAGCAGTGATGACATGAATGAGCTGACGGTTTTGCCGGGTGTCTATCGACTGCTGCACGGAGTCTTGTTTGACAAGAAAGACGGCGTTCTTATCTCACCGATTAAGCCCGGCGCCGCGAATGGAGTTATTGTGAAAGAAGGGGAAATGAAAATTGTACAAACCGGACCGTTTGGAATAAATCCGCTTGTGGCGATTGATGCCGGCAAGGCGCCGGCGGTTCTGACATTCACGGAAAAACAGCTGGTGCGTGGAGATGCTGGAGAACGGTATGATGTGGGCACGGTCAAGAGCGTACATGTGGGGCTTAAATCATTGGATCAGCCACACAGCATGCCTATGAAAAAGATACAAAAAAAAGATGGCGTGTATTCGATCGCATCTCGCGCAGAGAATGTAAATCTCTGGGGCAGGCTGGAGCTGTTTGGACTGGTGGATACCTCCCGGTACGGTACGCTCGAATTCGCAAAACAGATTGTCGTGGGAATGGATTTGACTCCGCTTCGGCAAGCCGTTCGCACACAAAAACTGGATACGGCTGAAAAAATACTTTCCAAGTGGAAACGCAGCAAGGACTCCTGTCCGGATTACGTACATCGCAGCAAGGAGATTGAATCTCTGGAGCGGTCAATTGCTTTCAGCCGATCCCGGCAGGGCAGGGAACTCCTGCAGGAGTTCCGGAACCTGAAGGCCTTTATTGCTCAAGAAGCCTATACAAAGGCCCGGAAAAGCAAACAGTTTATTCATAAACTTCTTTCTGGTGTGAATGCTCCCTACACAGACACCCTGACCTGTCGGCTGATGACGGATACGGTCAAAGCGGTTGATTTTATACAGGGAGAGGCCGGCGCATTTCAGCTTCTGGTTTCCGGGCTTACATATTCTTTTTATGACGCGAATCCCGCTGGCGATGAACTGGAACTTTACCTTGAAATGGAACCCAAACAGACCGGAACTGCGAAGGAAATCAATCTGGTTCCGGCCCAGAAAAAAGAGTATTTTGCACTGGTTTTTCGCGGATTCATCCGCATACCCGCGAACGGCACCTATCATTTTTACACCCATTCGGATGATGGCAGCCGTCTGTATATTGATGAAAAGCCGGTGGTGCTGAACGATGATCTGCATTACATGCGCGAGAAGGGCGGGAAGATTGATCTGGACGCCGGGTATCATTCCATCCTGGTGACATACTACAATGGCCCGGGCGGCAGGGGATTGGAAGCCAAATGGCAGGGGCCTGGAATCAACAAGCAGATGATTCCGTCGACTGTACTCTTTCACCGCAAAAAATAAGCCTACATGTTTCGACGGTATTGTCCGCCCTGTTCAAAGAGTGCATCTGAAATGGTTCCCAGGGAGCTGTATTTAGCGGTTTCCATGAGTACGGAAAATATGTCCCGGTTTTGGGCGGCCGCGTTTTTGAGTTGGCTCAGGTGTTCGTTGCTCTGTTCAACAAATGTTTGATTGAGATTAGCAGCCGTTTCGATCTGCTGTTTCTTTTCCTGCTCAGTGGCGCGGGTGACCTCTCCAGGCGTCAGGGATGAGGAACCTGTGGAAGAGTGAAATGTGTTCACACCGATAATGGGGAGCTGGCCGCTTTCTTTGCGGAGTTCATACATCATGGATTCATCCTGAATTTTGCCACGCTGGTAGGTACGTTCCATGGCACCGAGTACACCACCTCTTCGAGAAAGGCTTTCGAACTCGTACAGCACAGCTTCCTCAACCAGGTCTGTGAGTTCCTCCACAATAAAGGATCCCTGGAGGACGTTCTGGTTTTTGACCAGTCCGAATTCCCGATTGATTATCATCTGGATGGCAATGGCCCTGCGAACGGATTCTTCTGTGGGCGTAGTTATGGCTTCGTCATAGGCATTGGTGTGCAGGGAGTTGCAGTTATCGTAGATGGCCTGGAGCGCCTGAAGGCAGGTGCGAATGTCGTTAAAGTCAATCTCCTGCGCATGAAGAGAGCGGCCCGAGGTCTGGATGTGGTATTTGAGCTTCTGGGAACGCGCATTGCCATGGTATTTGAACTTCATTGCCTTGGCCCATATTCTACGGGCCACCCTGCCGAGAACCGTGTATTCAGGGTCCAGTCCGCTGGAAAAGAAGAAAGAAAGATTGGGCGCAAACGCATCAATATTCATTCCTCTGGCAAGAAAGTATTCCACATACGTAAACCCGTTGGCCAGTGTAAACGCCAGCTGAGTAATAGGATTGGCACCGGCTTCGGCAATGTGGTAGCCGGAAACGGAAAGGGAGTAGAAATTCCGGATCTGGTTCTGAATGAAGTACTGCTGGACATCTCCGATGAGTTTCATGGAAAAATCAATCGAATAGATGCACGTGTTCTGTGCCTGGTCTTCCTTGAGAATATCGGCCTGTACGGTTCCCCGAATCTGCGATAACGTTTCGGTCTTTATCTTTTCATACGTTTCACGTGGTAATACCCTGTCGCCGGTTACCCCGAGAAGCATTAGGCCGAGACCATCGTTCCCATCGGGAAGGGGTCCGTGGTACGCAGGGCAATTGTGTACGTTTTTCCGGTAAAGCGTTTGGATGGTTTTATGTACACGGTCTTGCAGGCCGTTGTTGCGGATGTACAGTTCGCATTGCTGGTCGATCGCGGTATTAAAGAAGAACGCAATCAGGATCGGAGCCGGACCGTTGATGGTCATGGAAACTGATGTGTTGGGCGCAGTCAGATTGAATCCGGAGTAGAGTTTCTTCATGTCGTCCAGGCAGCAGATCGAGACCCCGGCATTTCCTATTTTGCCGTAGATATCGGGCTGAATGTGGGGATCTTTTCCATAAAGAGTCGGAGAATCAAACGCGGTGGAAAGCCGCTTGGCCGACATGCCCGAGGAGATATAATGGAAGCGTTTGTTGGTTCTCTCAGGTGAACCTTCGCCGGCAAACATGCGTATGGGATCTTCATTCTCTCGTTTGAAAGGAAAAACACCGGCGGTAAAGGGAAATTCTCCAGGAGCATTCTCCTGCAGTATCCAGTGAAGAATATCTCCCCAGTCTCTGTACGAGGGAAGTGATACCTTGGGAATGTTGAGATGAGAGAGTGTTTCAGTAAAATTCTGGACGCGAAATTCCCGATCCCTGATCTGATATACGAATTCATCTTTCAGATATCGATTCTTTTTTTCTGACCAGGACGAGAGGGCATCCAGGTATTCCGGCTCCAGCGTTGTTTTCAGTTCGCGGATTGTATCCTTCAGGCGGTCCACGATCTGGGATTCACCGCGCTCTTTCATTTGGCTGATTACGCGCTTAACGCTATACAACTGTGAGGCAATTTCGCATTGATCGATTGTTCTTCGGTTGTATTCCTGAATGGTTTCTGATATCTCTGCCAGATATTGTGAACGGCTGGCTGGGATCGGCTCCACTGGATTGTCCGAATCTGAAAGGACAAGGGGGTGAGCATGTGTGATATCCGAACCATGAAAGGGAATTTGATGAATGAGTTGGTGGTAAAACCGATTGACACCAGGGTAATTAAACGAGGAGGCAATTGTCTTGAAAACGGGTGCAGAGTCGATACGTTCGATCGGGATGTTCTTGCACCGTGCATAGGCTTTTCGAATGTCGGTCAACGCATCAAGCGATCCCTGTTTATCGAATTTGTTCAAAAGAATAAAGTCCGCAAAGTCCAGCATATCGATTTTTTCCAGCTGGGTGGATGCGCCGTATTCCGAGGTCATGACCAGAATAGAAAGATCACAGTGATCGACGATATCCGAGTCTGCCTGGCCGATGCCTGAACTTTCAAGGAGAATCAGGTCATATCCAACAAAACGAAGCAGGTCAATGACCGAGTTTATGTGTCGGGAAATGGTTGTGGTCGAATCTCTGAGCGCCATGGAACGCATGAAAATGGTGGGATCACTCAGGGTGTTCATCCGAATGCGATCCCCCAGCAGCGCGCCACCTGTTTTGCGACGAGACGGATCCACGGAGATTACGGAAATGTTCTTTTCAGGAAAGTCTGAGGTATAACGCCGGAGTATTTCATCGGTCAACGTGGACTTGCCGGATCCGCCCGTACCCGTAATACCGATGACAGGCGGTTTACCGGTATCATCGTCTTGATGGTCGGCAAAATCGGGCGGGTGTGTTCCGTTGTTTTCAATGTATGAGATGACTCGGCCGATATCCCGGATGCTTTGCACGGTCAGGTTTGCAGGAGATATATTGAAATGTTCTGTGGTGCTGAAGTCAGACCGACGGATCATGTCGTTGATAATTCCCTGAAGTCCCATTTTTCTTCCATCATCCGGAGAATAAATATGTGTGATGCCGTATTTATGAAGCTCACGAATTTCTTTTGGAAGGAAAACGCCTCCGCCGCCACCAAAAATCCGGATATGACCGCAGTCCTGTTCGAGGAGGGAATCATACAGAAACTTGAACGTTTCCATGTGTCCGCCCTGATAGGAACTGAGAGCAACAGCTTGAACATCTTCTTGAAGAGCGCAGGAAACGATCTCGGGTACGGAACGGTTATGCCCTAAGTGGATAACTTCCACACCCGAGGCTTGGAGCATCTGTCGGAAAATGTTGATGGAGACATCATGCCCGTCAAAGAGTGAAGTGGCGGTGACAAAGCGTACAGGATGTTTTGGCTGGTAAATTGTGGTGTCAACCATACGAGTTATACTTCGCTTAAAAAGGACGCCAGTCCGATGGAGGCGGTTTTTGTTTTTTCGGAATCAGATCGGGACGGCATGACGATCGGGACACGCGCGCCCACGACAACGGTTGCCATGGTAATGTCTGTAAAGGAAATAATTGATTTGTAGAGAATGTTGGCGGCTTCAATGTCCGGAGCAACCAGGATGTCTGCTTTTCCCGCAACCTTTCCACGGGTGTGTTTCCGGCGCGCTGAAACCATGGATACCGCGTTATCCAGTGCCAGTGGGCCCTCAATCAGAGCGTTACCGAATAGCCCTGCATTTCCCATCTTTTCGAGCAGTTTTGCTTCTCCGGTGACGGGCATCTTTGTGACATTGACCTTCTCCACTGCGGTAAGTACTGCGACCTTGGGCTTGGCGATACCGAGTTTGCGTGCCGCGTCGATGCTGTTACTGATAATATGAACTTTGCGCGCCAGTGTCGGATTGATGTTTACAGCTGCATCGGTCATGATAAGCAGCCGCTGATTCACTGGCGAGTAAAAGGGAGCCAGGTGTGTAAGGATTTTGCCCTTGGGTATGAGCTCTTTACCTTTGTGTAGTACAGCCCCAAGGACTTTGCTGGTCGGGACGCTACCCTTCATAATCAGGTGTGCCTGTCCGTCGATGACGGACTGCACCGTTCGTTCTACCGCTTTGACCGGATCTGTAACATGTATAATCTGGAACGCATGGATATCAATTTGGTGTTTAGCCGCTATCCGCTGAATAATATGCTTGTCACCAACGAGCAGTACATTGACGATATTGTCTTCATAGGAGTCCCGTAGCGCGGAAAGGGTTGCCGGGTCATGCGGAACCGCAACCGCGAGCTGTTTCTTTTCATGGTTGTTTCGTACGATATCGAGAATCTGCTCGAGGTTCTGAATTCGTTTCATAATAGATTGCGACGCTCTTTCGGTACGGTATTCAGAAAATATCCTGGCCGATTATTGTTTAGTCACCAGCTTTCAGCGCAACCACTCCTGTACGGGTAACACTTTCGATACCAAATGGGTCCAGCATTTTAATCAGTGCGGTTACTTTCTTTTCCGGGCCCGCATATTCCACGGTTATTGTGGTTTGGCCGATGTCGGCGATGGGTGCGCCGAAAAGTTCAAGAAGCTGTGTGATATGTGGAATCTCGCGTGGAAGCGTTTTAATCTTCACCAATACAAGCTCCTTGGCAATGTATTCTTTGCCAGCAAAATCTTCTACTTCCAGCACATCATCCATGGAGTTCAAATGTTCGGTGATTTTATGTATTTCATCCTCGGACTCACCCTGGATAACAATCGTTGTCCGTGTTTCTTTGTATCCTTCGGTTACTGCAACGGAAAGACTCTGTATGTTCAGCCCTTCTTCACTGAAAGAGGCAGCCATACGGGTTAGAACTCCGGGTTTATCCTTAACTCTGCAGGAGAATATGTGTTTCATAGGATGTTCCTCTGGCTAATTTGCTTATGTGTATTATAATCACTTAAAAACAGATTGTCAAGAGGGATGTGGAAACTCAGCGAGTGCGGATTTCTCCAGACCGGATAAGTCTGGATAGGATGACTTTTGGAGAGAATTCCGTGCTGAAAGAATGAAATTTAACAGCATGGGTGTTGGCTCGTTTTGATAACTCCTCTACAAACGTATTGAATTCTCTGTTCATTTCGTTTCGAATGTGATCCGTGATATGTACACGCAGGCGATCTCGATTCTCGGAATCATTCAGCAGGACCGGACCGCCAAGGGTGGGAGTAGCTTCTGTCGAGTCATAGACATGAATCATGGTCATCTCAATATACCGTCCCTTGAGTCTGGAGAGACTGGAGAAAATATCGTACGGCAGAAGAACGTCGCTGATCAAAAATATATGGGAGTGCATGGATGCGGATTGACCGATCGAGGTCAGATCGTTCTCAAGTGCGTCATTTGACTGTGGAACGGTTTTGTCCAGAAAATTTAGAATCGGCTGAAAGCGCTGTACTCCCTTGATGCCTTTTATAAAGGACCGGTTGGCTGAGGAGGAGGCAAAGATTGAGAGCATGTCCTCGGAGGCCAGCGCAATGAACCCGAGTAGTGCGGCAATCTGTTTGGACCGATGGAGTTTGGAAGGATTTCCGAAACCCATGGACTGGCTGGCGTCCATCAGAATGTAGACGTTCAAATGCTCCTGGGGGCTGAACTCCTTGACAAAGAGTTCCCGGGTGCGGCTGTACAGTTTCCAGTCAATGTCTCCTGGTTTGTCTCCGGGCGTGTATGGACGGTGTTCAAAGAATTCAATGCTTCCACCGCCTCCTCGATTGGAAATACGGTTTCCGATTCCCTGGCCCCGGGTGATTGAAGCGTTCAGACGCAGAAAGGTAAGGGCCTGGAGGAATTCGCTGTCAAAGGCGGTGGAGACAGCATGGACCGTTTTCATTTCTTAATGGTTTCCTCCAATAGTAGGGCCGCTGTGTATCCTGTCGTATGATCGGCCGTGGAACGCTATATTATTCTCTGCGAATCTGTTCTATTTTCAATGCGATGTCATTGCGAAATGAAGGTACTGAAACCTGAAAAGGACGTTCGGATTCTACACGGATCTTTTTTTCCTTTAGTACAGCACCTTTCCAGGTGTCAAACCAGATCAGTTTATAGTTTGCAGGCGTAAGCCCGGAAACAGGAAACACGGCATTGACGCAGCGGGGGGTGGTCTGCTTGTTCGCTACAATCTGATACCAGTTGCTCTTTTTGTTCTGAATCCAGAATATTGCCCATTGATTATCCTGAATACCGATGACCCGGTAAAACTTGAATTCGCTGTTGGATGTAAAGGTATGAAATATCCTGCGGGCTGTGGGCGAGTTCAACCGGACGCCTTTGATGAACGTGTGAAGGGAACGAAACTGCGGCATCAGGTTAAAGGGTTCAATGTAATTGTACCACCACCAGGGGGCAGCCGATCCGGCATAACCGGCAAGGACAGAACTCCACAGGCCATTGTGAAGCAGAATTCCACGTCGATCCTTGTCATTCATGGGAACATTGTTGTCAGTGCCGTTGTATCCAAACTCGGAAAAGAGAACGGGCTTTTTGAACTTCATAAGCGCAGGAGATTTGTTTACGGTCAGCGCGCAGCCGTCGTATTCATCCCGGTCCGAAATGGCCCCAACCCGATGTACATAGTCATGGTACTGGACAATATCGATTCCCGGCAGTTTCCAGAGTTCATCCCAGATATTTTTTGTGCCCAGGGATACTGTGACCGGATGACTGTAGCGGTCGTTCTTTCGGATAAACATGGATGCGTCGCTGATCCACTTGAGCAGGACTTTATCTTTGGGGAAGGCGTAGTCAATCTCATTCCACAATTCCCACGCCATCAGGCTCCGGTAGGGGGCGTAACGGTCAATAATGTATCGGATCTTCTTTCGATAATATGCTTGACAGAAATCATCGGTAAGAAATTGAGAGGGTTCGGTGATGGTTCCGCCGCTGGACTTCCAGTAGGGGAAATGAACCCGTTTTTCCCTGGCCGTAAAATCGAGAAAGTTGTCCAGGCATAATTCGATAAAAATGTCCCGTTCTGCAGCTTTACGAAAAATGGTGTCCAGTCGCCAGGCGTCCTTGAGATCAAAGACCTGAGTCGAGGATGTTTCCAGGTTCATCCCCCAGGAGCACATCCACAGACGGAAGAAGTTGATATGGTTTTTTTCCATGTCTGCGAAGTGTGTGTCATACCGAAAGGTTGCTTTTTCGCTGGGGGCCGGCCAGCAGAGATTCAGACCCACTGGAAAAAAAAGGCGGTCGTCTTCTGTGGTAAGGTATTTACCGCTTTTACCAACGCGGATAAGGCCACCGTGTACGCCTTTTTTAACACGGAATTTGTTTCCCTGATATTTCCAGACCGTTTCCGTACCCAGATGCGCGGTAAGCGCCCAGGAGTATATGCCGATTTCACGTGGAGAATAACGGATCTTCCAGTAAGGAGAACCGTTGGGGGTAAGAAGTTCTTTTCCACTGGATAGTTTGCGGGTGAAATCCTGTGTATAAAAGGCGTCGGCAGTGTAGATGTTTTTGGACGGTGCCGTAAAGTGTGCTGTGATCCGGTATTTTTCCTTGGCAAAGGGATCCGTAAACGTCCGCTCCCATTGAATATTAAGCTCAATGATGTCATGGGTGTCGTAAAGTTCACCGGGAGGGGTAAGCACGGACAACGTTTCGGGTGGGTTCTCT
Source organism: uncultured Planctomycetota bacterium (assembly GCA_964524955.1). GTDB lineage: Bacteria > Planctomycetota > CAZGEP01 > CAZGEP01 > CAZGEP01 > CAZGEP01. The sequence continues at coordinate 33,306 of CAZGEP010000031.1, forward strand.
GTTGACGGTGCAGTATTTTTTTCCTCAGCAGAAAGGACCTGCGGCAGTATCAGGAAACAGAATGCACTCATGACAAACAGGTGTATCAGGGAGAGAATATGTGCTCTTGAATGCATAATGGAACGTATTCTGAAGGTTCAGCGCCCCTCGAACAGCCGCAGCGCGTTTATTTCGGGAAGCCCGGCCTTTATGATTTTGTCCGCGGTCTTGGCGATATCGTATTCCAGCTTGAGAATTTCAACGGTCTTGGACTCGGAATCGTATACCGCGCATGAAGAACGCGGATTTTCATCTCGAGGCTGACCAACGCTTCCTGTATTTATAATAGTCGGCATGTCGTCTTTTAGTTGAATTTTATTTTCAAGAGTGTAATACGTGGGGTTCGCCTTGAAGAACGTCATGGCAATATGGGAGTGAGAGAGGAAGCCGAGTCTGCCCTGGAGGGCAGAAAAGGAAAGGTCTGCATCGTCCAGCGACTGAATATAGTTGAATTCCTCTGCATTATCGAAGGTGCC
>CAZGEP010000032.1:0-33819 GCA_964524955.1 uncultured Planctomycetota bacterium
AAATGTGTGAGTCCGCCGTCGATTAAAACGATTTCCGGGAATTTTCTATGTTCACGTTCCAGACGGCTGTATCGTCGCAGGACCACTTCCCGGATCATGGACAGGTCGTCCGGTCCGTCTACGGTTTTGATTCGATACCGCCGATATCCTCGTTTTTCGGGTACACCGTCAAAGAAGGTGACTACCGAAGCCACGGATTCTTTTCCTGACAGGTTCGCGCAGTCAATACCTTCGATATGGCGGGGCGGTTCGGCAAGATGAAACTGCTTCTGCAGACCGTTTACGCCGTCCCTGAAATCCGGAGACAGCAGTTTTTTACCCGCAGACGATGCCAGTGGCGTGATTTTATTCAGATCTTGAAGTGCAGCGATCCGGTCACGGACTACCGCGGCCTGTTCAAAGCGTTCCAAATCGGACAGAAGCTTCATTTGCTTTTTGAGTTCACGGAGTATCTGTGATTTTTCGCCCTTTAGGCATTTGATGAATCCGCATACCAGTTGCCGGTATTCTTTCCTGGAGATTTTTCCAGTACAGGGAGCGCAGCAGAGACCGATGTGGTGGTTGATGCAGGCGCGGTTGAAACGATTCTTGGGATCATCTGTAATCCTTTTTCTGCACAGTCGAACCGGAAAGACCCGGTTAAGGATTTTCAGCGAACTTCGCAACGCAGAAACATCGGTAAAAGGCCCAATGTATTCATCATCCGGGTTTTGGATATTACGGGTAACCAGAATTCGTGGATATTCTTCCGACCATGTGATGCGTACGTATGGAAAAGACGTGTTGTCTTTGAGCTCCATGTTGTATTTAGGGCGGAGTTCACGGATCAGTCTGGCTTCTGTGATCAGGGCGTCGACTTCGGATTCGCATTGAATGAAATCCAGATCCGTGATGTGCAGCACCAGGGATTCGGTTTTGGGGTTGGCATTTGCAGCCCGGGTAAAATAGGAACGGACTCTCTTGCGGATACTCTTTGCCTTGCCTACATAGATTTCCTGTCCGGAGTCATCCTTGAATATATACACACCTGGGGTTTCAGGCAGGGCGTTTACTTTGTCGGCAAGGGGATGGGCGTTATTTTTTTGGGACATAGTCGGTAAAGAAAAAAAACGCGATAAAAAATCAATTGCGTTGAAAATCGGTTTCAAATAGAATACAATAGTACTAAGAGTATTACACAAAAATATATTGTATGCAACTGTTTATAAAAATCAAGTTTCAGACAAGTTATGGCAAAAAAAATCAAACATTTTACAGAATATGTCCTGCTTCGTATCGTTGTTCTGGGATTGCGGATTCTGCCGCTCAGGCTCGCGCGAACCATTGGAATCGGAATTGGATGCCTGATATATGTGCTGCTTCCCAAACGCAGAAATGTTGCAGAAGAAAATCTCAGTAAGGTGTTCAGCGATTGGCCTCACAAGAAAATTCGTTTCTGTGCCCGTCGTCATTTTGAGGATATGGGAAGGAAAGCTGTTGATTTTTTCTGTTCAGACAGACTGCTGGCTCAAGAAGACCCTCCCTGGCTCGAGGTTAAAGGCATGAAGCATCTTGAGCAGGCATATGCAAGCGGTAAAGGCGTGATGGCGGTTGCCGGGCATATTGGCATGTGGGAACTGGGAAGCATGTTTCTGTCCAAAAAAGGATTTTCAATCTCAGCTGTGGCCAAGCCGATGAAAAACAGACGGACCGATACCTATATCAACAGAATCCGCTCCAGGTTCGGGCAGAAAATATTCTTAACCTCACAGGCAGCCATGCGCGAATCCTTGCGCGTTCTCAAGCGGGGGGAGATGCTTTGTCTGTTGATTGACCAGCGTCCGGACCGGAAAAGCGCAGAAGAGATTGAGTTCCTGGGACGCAGTACCCGGGTCAACAAAGGTCCGGCCATGATCGCGGCAAAGACCGGATGTTATGTGCTGCCGTCGTTTATGGTGCGCACTGGACCGGAAACCTATACCCTTGAATTTACCGAGCCCTTTATTCTGGAAAAGGACAAGTCTGCACTCAAAACAAACCTTGTAAAGATGTCGCGTGTTCTGGAGTCTCTGATTCGGAATTATCCTGAACAGTGGCTTTGGTGTCACAAGAGGTGGTGACGTGCAACAGTCAAAAACTCTATCGTTATCCGGTTTTTTCTTTATTTCCGCAATATGGCATCTGATTTTTATCCTGTTATTCTCCACTGTGTTTTATATCCGTTCAGGACACAGCACGAGAAAACGTGGAATTCAAGTTGTCTATGTGGCGGATTCAGGGATCCGCACACTCCGTCGGCTGAGCAGTCGATCATCGAACGCATCTGTACGCGTGCCACGATCTGAAAAAAAAATTCGTCCGGCTATTGCAATTGAAAAGGAACTCTTTGCTGCACCGGAGCGAAAACTGAGAGTTGAAAGTGCTGTACAGGAATTTTTTGATAAAAAAGAACCCGGTATTCGCGATGCAGGCAGAACGGACTTGGGACAGCCGGTGGGCAGGAAAATACAGGTAAAGGCATTGAATACGGACCGTTCAGTACGCCTGAGTCCGAATCTGCAACAGAGGAAAATACGATGGATGCCGAAAAAACCAAGATGTCCGCTGTGGGCTGAAAAAGCCGGAATTGAGTTGGATATCAAACTGCGGATCGTGATCGGTGCGGACGGACGGATTCGAAAAACCAATCTGCTTAAATCCTCTGGTGATCCGGATCTGGATACCCGGGTCCGAAAATTCGTCAATGAATTCTTTTTTGAGAAGAAACCCGACCCGGGCAAAGAAGAAACCGGCACTATCAATATCTTCTTCCGCCTTCAGAAATAATCTGTCGCTGTGGGGAGGACGTGAGACGAATGCGAGACAGGTTAATCCCCGCTGCTTTCGCATGTTTTCTGATCCGGGTGCGGGATAATGGTTTCATTCGGAAATCCCACGGTTGAATCAAAGCAATCTTTTTGTGTTCTCCAATGGCGTTATAAATGTCCGGCAAATCAAGATGGGCCAGGACATTGGGAATCAGGTGCGACAGCGGCCAGAGCTGGGCCGGTTGCTGCGTGAGTTCATAAAAGGAAAGCAGTGGATTCAGCAAGCAAACAGTGGACACGTCCCGGGCCAGATATCCGGCAAAAGCGCAAACGATCGCACCCAGACCGCGGCCATAGAGCGTGATGTTTGTATATTTCTGTTGACCAAGCAGGGCAACGGCATTGAGAACATCGTGGACTTTTCTTCCCAGAAACGACTCACCCAGCATGGTGCCGATGCAGGCGTGAAAATAATCACTGTCATACGGGGCAAAGAAATCCGCCATGCCGCAAGAGACGGCAGTTGCTTCTCCGATCCCGCGGGGTTCGAATCCAAACAGCGGATCGGGTGCAGCCGGTATCCGTTTTTCTTCAACATCCTGTTGAAAACGTAGATGCGGTACATACAGCGTGGCGTGCCGAAGACCGTGCGGGAAATCATGGATCTCCGGATCCCGCGTCAGGATATACATGGGGCAGCGGATGTGCTCTTCAGTCTCCACGGCCATTCGTTTGAAGCGTTTGTCAGATGTCACCCACCCGGGTTTGATTTTTCTGTAATACGGGGCACGGATTCGAGACGAAACGCGTAGAATGTTTCGTACAATTCTGGGGAGATCTGCGGTTGTTGCGGCGGAGCGTCCGGAGTAAATCTCCCGGGCCTTTTCCGCGGTGAAGTTATAGACCTTACGGCACTTGAGATCGTGTACCTGACCTTTTTTCGTGCACCACAGGTCTTCTTCAATTTCAGCATGAAAAACGGGTTCCTTGCGCAATCCCTTCACGCCGGCATGCTTGTTAAAGAAACGATACATGTTCATTCGGTTGTCGGAGTGATACCCGTGATTGTGCGAGCCGATAAAATGCTGGATATTATTGGCAGCCCCCAGCAGCGAATAGATCTTTCGAATTTCCTGAAAGGTTTCCTTTAAACCTCTTGGATCAAAGAAGTCATGCTGCTGACCTAGCAGGAGTGTAGGCCGGGGTGCCTGTACAATAAAAAAGTCCGCCATTTCGCATCCGAATTTGAATAGATTCGGAGGAATCTGTTCGGAGTCCTGCGGTTCTTCATTTTCAATGTTGTTCCGGTAGGTGGTTACAAAACAGCTTGGCGCGGCCATGGTAAAACGATTGTCAAAGGCGTTCAGGTAGGTGGTCAGTGTGCCGCCTCCGGAATTTCCGGTTACACCGACACGGGAACCATCCACCTCCGGTCGGCTCAGCAGGTAATCCAGACACCGGATACCATCCCAGGTGCGCCACTTGCCGAAGAAATCTCCAGTAAGCTGCATCTGATTGCCCATCATATTATGCGCCGGACAGAGTCGGCGGGGAATGTGTGTCCCGCGTTTTCCGATGTACTGTTTCCGTTCTCCCTGGCTGATGGGATCATACAGCAGTACTGCGTAGCCCTGTCTGACCAGTCCCTGGCAGAAGGACTGATACAGGATTTCTGCCTTGCCGTCGATGGAATGACCGCATGCACCCACAACAGCAGGTGCCTTTTCTTTCAGCTTCTTCGGAACATAAAGATTAAAGGTCACCGGGAAGTCGGGTCGGCTGTCTATGATCCATTTTTCAATTGTATATTTTTTTCGCTCCAGCACACCGCATTTTCTCGGATTGAGAGCGGTCTTATCCGGAAACGGACCAAAGCTCAGAGAAAGTTTTCGTCTGGCGGACGCAATGTATTCCAATGCTTTTTTGCGTGTGGTGATGTTATCCAGAACCGCCTTTCTCTTTTGCCATACTTCTCTGGCTTTTGCAACATAATATTCGTTCAGCATGTGTCCGTATGGAAAGATCTGTTCGGCCATGATATCTCCTCTCAGTAAGGAAGGGGGTAATGAAAATAATTATGGTCATTTTCAGAGTAAAATCAACGGGTTTTCGTAAATACTTTTTAACACCACAACGGTTGATTTTTCACGGAATGTGATACTCCTGCGGCATGGTGTCAAGTGCGACAAATTGTCTGGATGTGACATTTTGTCGCGGGTAAAATGATCTTAAAGCTTTTAAAAGCTTTTATTAGCAATGTATTGTATGTTTTTATGTCATGGCATGAGAATTGCTTTTTTTTAAGTGCTGTTTTCGATTACTGTTTTTACAGGGAACGCTTGGCCGATGGGAAAGAGTCCTTTTCTTCTGATCCTGTATATGCACGTTCTGCTTCCGTGTGCCTGGTCACAGATAAAGACCGATGTAACTGTGGAGCGGAGATCATTCTCTTTGGCTGAAAGAACCCGCATGGTGGTTACCGTATCCTGGCTGGGAGATTCAGATTCTTATGTAGTTATGAATCCGGAGATTCGCTCTGTTAAAAATATCAAGCTTGAAAGACTTCCGGGAAGTCATGAAACTACCGTAGAAGGAAACGCCGTCTCTTTTGTCTATCGTATCCAAGGGGTTAAACACGGCAGTGCCAGTACTGGCGAGATCCGGATTCCGTATATGGACGCTGAAAAAAAGAAACAAAGTCGTGTTCTCTCTCCAGTGGAAATGCAAATTATTGAAAGGTCCGATCGGACGGCGATTGTCGTTGCCGCCGGGGTTGCTGCTTTCCTTCTGTTCGCAGCAGTTGTCGCAATCCTTGTGACGCGGGCGCGGCGTGAGCGGTCCCGCATGTTGGTCCAACCTGAAACAAACGCTTATTCCGCCGGAATTCAACGAATTCACAATTATACCGTGACCGGCGATTACAAGGCGTTTTATACAGAAGTGGCCTGTCTGCTGCTCAAGAATATACAGGACGTCTACGGGCTCAGGGACTTTGACCGTGCCAGCATGGAGTCTAAAGTGGGCAAACGGCAAGCCGGCATTATTGCTGAGATTCTGGATGCCGCCCGTGAAGTCCGGTTCGGCGGCCACAAGCCCGTCAGACAGGAGATCGACCGGATTACGGAGTTTGTTGAGGAATTCTTCAGCAGTCAGAGCGCTGATAACCAGACTCATGATGAGCCAATACGATTACGGGAGGAGTGACGATGGAAACCGATGTGAAAGAAATTACCGCAAGGGTCAAGGAGGAGAGCGGCTTTGTTCGGGATATTATTCAGGAGGTGTCCCGGGTGATCGTGGGGCAGGAATACATGGTTAATCGTCTGATCCTTGCCATGCTCTCCAACGGACACGTGCTTCTCGAAGGTGTACCCGGTCTGGCCAAAACACTGACCGTGACTACCCTTTCGAGGATCATTAAAACCAAATTTCAGCGTATTCAGTTTACGCCGGATCTGCTTCCTGCCGACCTGATCGGTACGCTGATCTACAATCCCAAGTCCGGCGATTTTACAACCAAGAAGGGACCGATCTTTTCCAATATTATTCTGGCTGATGAAATTAACCGTGCGCCGGCCAAGGTCCAGAGCGCGCTGCTGGAAGCCATGCAGGAAAAGCAGGTCACGATTGGTGATGAAACCTATATGCTCAGCAAGCCTTTTCTGGTGCTGGCAACACAGAACCCCATTGAACAGGAAGGGACCTATCCACTTCCGGAGGCACAGGTGGACCGGTTTATGCTGAAACTCAAAATCACCTATCCCAACCGCCAGGAGGAGTTGGATATTCAGCAGCGGATGGCCAGGACTACAACCGATAATCAGGTAAATCCAATAGTATCTCCTGAGGATATTATACATGTCCGCTCTGTGGTGGACAGTATATACATTGACCGGCAGGTCCAGGAGTATATTGTGGATCTGGTTATGGCCACCCGGGAACCCGCGGCATACAAGGTCAGTGACATTGAGAACTACATCGAATACGGTGCGTCACCCCGGGCCACTATATTTCTGACCGTGGCAGCCAAGGCCCGGGCCTTTATGGAGGGGCGGGGGTATGTCACCCCGCAGGATGTCAAGGATATCGGCATGGATGTGCTTCGCCATCGGGTGATTGCCACGTATGAGGCAGAGGCGGATGAAGTCACGCCGGAAAAGATTGTGCAGCGTATTTTTGATGAAGTAGAGGTGCCCTGAGGTGATTGACAGAGAACTCCTGAAAAAAGTCAACCGCATTCATATTCAGACCAGCCGTGTGGTCAACGATATCATGGCCGGTGAATACAAGAGCGTATTTAAAGGCCGGGGTATGGAGTTTTCCGAAGTCCGCCAGTATTTTCCCGGCGATGACATTCGTAAGATTGACTGGAATGTCACGGCAAGGGCCGGAGAACCTTTTGTGAAACGCTTTGAGGAAGAGCGTGAACTTACGGTCATGCTGCTTGTGGACATGAGTGCGTCGGGTACGTTCGGCACTGGTGAACGTACCCGCAACGAACTGTCCGCGGAAATCTGCGCATTGCTGGCCTTTTCCGCGATTCGGAACAATGATCGGGTCGGGTTGATTATTTTTACCGATCGGATTGAAATGGTTATTCCGCCGAAAAAGGGCAAAAAGCACGTACTGCGCCTGATCCGAGAGGTGCTGGCCTTTCGGCCGCAGGGTTGTGGAACGGATATCAGCGCTGCCCTGGAGTATCTCAATCTGGTTTGCCGGAGACATTCCGTAACTTTTTTGATATCCGACTTTATTGACAGCGGTTTTGAGCGGGCGATACGGATTACCAGCAAACGCCATGATCTGATCCCGGTGCGTATTATTGATCCGCGTGAAAAAGAGATGCCTCGAATCGGAATCCTGAGCCTCCAGGACGCGGAGACCGGTGAGTGCATTGCGATCAATACCAACGACCGGAATACGCAACGTGCGTATACAATGCTGTTTCAGAAGTATGATACGTCTGTTCGCGATCTGTTCCGGTCCCTGGACATTCTGGAAGTTATGGTATGGACGAACAAATCCTATGTGGATCCGTTGGTCCGGTTCTTTAAACAGAGAGAAAGCAGGATAAGGAGATAGGTATGGAAAAAGGAGCGCAGAGTGCAGTAACATGGCTGCTGCTCGCAGCAGTGATTCTACTGATCAGTTTGAATACATGGGATGTGGGCGTTGTCGCCCGTTCGACGCCTTCCGGGTTGGGTCCGGATGTCCTGCGTGAATATGCTGGAAAACTCAAGAGCAAGGGGCTAAAGAAAGAGGCCGCCGTTGCGTATGAAGAGTATCTCCGAGCCGCGGAACTTGATACCGCCGCACGCAGCAATGTTTGTTTTACCATTGCTGCACTGTACATGGAAGCTCAGGAGTATGAAAAGGCTCTTGCCTGGTTTTACCTGATCCAGACGCTATCCCCCCAGTCTGAGATCGCGGATAAATCCGGTCCAAAAATCATCGCCTGTCTGGAGAATATAGGGCGACACGCGGACGCGCGATACGAACTCAACCGGGAAACCGCTGTGGATAAGGGTGCAGGAGACGATACGCAGGCCGACAACGTGCTTGCTGTAATCGGAAACCGCAGGATTACGCTTCGAGAAATCAATGATATCATTCAAACTATGCCTGAACCGGTTCAGAAAGAGTTTCAAAAACCCGCAATGAAAAAGAAGTTACTCGAACAGTATGTTCAGCAGGAAGTCTTGTATGAAAAAGCAAAACGCCATGGAACGGAAAAGGATCCTGTATACAGAAAGGGTGTTGAATACTACCGGAAAAAGTTGCTGGCGTTTCTGTATGTGGAAAATAAGGTTCGTGAAATGGTTCATATTACGCCGCAGGATGTGGAGCTCTACTATAAAGCCAATAAAAAGATGTTCAGTGAACCGCAGCGTACAACAGTGGCCCACATTTTGTTCGATGACAAACGAGAAGCTGAAAAGATATTGAAGATACTGAATGTGTCGGTCAAGGATAAGACCTTTGCAGAGCTGGCAAAAGAACATTCGTTGGACAAGCAGACAGCACAAAACGGCGGAGTGATTCCGGGAGGTATTACGGCAAGTAGTGATATTCCCGGAATCAAGGATGAAAAGGCGTTTCGGAGCGCAGTGGAAAACACAACGCCGGGTGAGATCTTTTCAAAGGTTATTAAGACCGACCAGGGGTATCATATTATCAAGGTGATCGAGCGCAAGCAGGGCCGGGAAAAAAGTTTTGACGAGGTGAAAGTTCAGGCAGAACAGACGTTGCGGATGGAACGCGAAGCGCTGGCACGACAGAAGATCGCAGAAGAGGCACGCAGCATGAAAAAGATTGAAATTTATGAGGATCGGATTAAGTAGGAATGGACATGAAAACCGTTGTTTCAACGATTCTTTTTTTATGTATGACCGCTGCCATGATGTCGGGTGCTGATCCGACTGTACAGAAAAAACACCCCCGAAAGGATGAGTCGCCGGTATCCATACGGGTATGGGTGGACAAATCCACGGTTACCATTGGCGAGCGAATCCGATATTTTATTGAAGTCCGTGTGAAAAAAGGATACGTAATCCAAATGCCTGAATTCGGTGAAAATTTGAAACGTTTTATTATTCGTGATTTTCATCGGGAGGAGCCGGAGGAGAAAGAGAACGGTATGAAGGTCTTCCGCCAGTGGTATGATCTGGATATTTTTTTTACCGGCAGCTACGTGATCCCGGCGCTTATGGTTGAATACCGGGATCCAGGTGCAAACAAAGATGATACAAAAGAACTCAAGAGTGGTTCGGTCTTTGTCGAGGTCAAAAGCGTGGCGGAGGAAGGTGAACTAAACAAGGGATTGAGGGATATCCGGGATGCAGTCGAGCTGCCCGAACCCGAGAAACCCTTTCCGTGGATTGCGGCTGCAGCGGGTGCAGTCATACTGATTGTTGCGGCGGTGGTGATAATACGCAGGATGCGTCTGCAGGCCGCGGACCCGACCGGTCCGATACTTCGGCCTCATGAAAAAGCCATGAACGCGATTCGCTCTCTGCGTACAATGAACGTGGAAACCGCTGAACAGACCAAGGCATTTTATATCCGGATATCTGAAACCGTGCGATACTACCTTGAGGAACAGTTCCATCTTCGGGCTCCGGAGATGACCACAGAAGAATTTCTGAAGAAAGTCGCTGAAAATCAATCGTTGAATCAGGAATGGACAAGGCTGCTTCGTGATTTTATGATGGAGTGTGACCTGGTCAAATTTGCCAAACATGTTCCGGTGGAAAACGAACGGGAAAACGTGCTTTCCGCTGCGGAGAAGTTTGTTCAAAATACCATTCCCGGGGAGAGCCATGATGAGTGAACTGATGAACAAATGGTTTGACGATCCGGTTTTTCTGTTGCTGCTCACAGTCGTGCCCGTGTTGTTGTGGTACTGGTTCGGCCGGCGGAAAACATCTGCTGTTCGATTTTCAAGCATTCGCAGTCTCAAGAAAATTCAGCCGCCGGTGTCGCTTCGACTGCGGCATTCGGTTTTGTTTCTACGAATGATGGTGTTTACATTGTTGATTATCGCCCTGGCTCGTCCGCACGCGGGCAGAGAGGATACGGTGATTCGTGAGGAAGGCATTGATGTTGTGCTGGCCATTGACGTGTCCGGAAGTATGCGGGCAGAGGATTTTCAACTGGATGGTGAACGGGTGAATCGCCTGGAGATTGTCAAGGATGTGGTCCGGGACTTTATCAAAAGCCGAAAAGGGGATCGGATCGGGCTTGTGGTTTACGCATCCAGGGCCTATACCCAGTGTCCTATGACCCTGGATTATGGTGTGCTGATGAAATTTCTGGATCGTCTGGAAATCGGAATGATTGATGATCGTCAGACCGCAATCGGTTCTGCGCTTGCCGCATCGGTGATGCGCCTGAAGGAGAGCAAGGCAAAGAGCCGGGTTGTGATCCTGCTTACGGACGGGCGGAATAATGCGGGGAGTGTTCCGCCCATGACTGCCGCGTCCATGGCCCAGGCGCTGGATATCAAAGTCTATACTGTGGGGGCAGGTACCCGCGGAGTGGCGCCGATTCCGCAGCAGACGGTTCTGGGAACGAGATATGTAAATGCCAAAATTGAAATTGACGATGATCTACTGACTGAAATTGCCCAGGCCACGGACGCGAAATATTTCAGGGCAACGGATACCGAAGCGCTGAGGGAGACGTATTCGAAAATCGATAAAATGGAAAAGACCGAGGCAGAGATTATTCGCTATTTGGAATATGTCGAAGTCTTTCCCGGTTTTGTGATTGCAGCACTGATTGCTTTTCTGCTGGAGCAGATTCTGATCAATACACTATTCAGGAAACTGCCATGAAGTTCGGTGCATTTAATTACATATTTCTGATCTTTCTTGTTCCGCTGATGGTTCTCTTTTATTATGCGTGTGCCGGACTATGGAAGCGGCGCGCGGCCGCATTTGCAAATGTGAAGATGTTCGGCAAGCTGGCTGCAGATTACAGCATTCAGCGCATGAGACTGAAGCAGTTTCTGCTGCTTTTGTTTGTGGTCTGCTGCGTGCTCACACTTATGCAGCCGAAGTGGGGATACCAGTGGGAGAATGTGGAGCGCAGGGGGATAGACATTGTGGTGGCCATGGATACGTCACGGAGTATGCTGGCCACGGACATGAAGCCCAGCCGCCTGGAGACGGCCAAACGAGAGGTGCAGTCTCTGATTGATATTGCAGGGACGGACCGGATCGCTCTGGTGGCCTTTGCCGGTGATGCATTTATTGAATGTCCGCTGACACTGGACCACGGAACCCTGAAAATGTTTCTCACGAGCCTGGATGTGGGGATGATTCCCCGCAGGGGAACCAACATCGCGCAGGCCATACGTACATCTGTGGATGCCTTTGAGGGCCATGAAAAAAAATCAAGAGCCGTTATCCTGATTACAGACGGAGAGTCACACGAAGGCGAGGCCCTGGAGGCCGCAGAACACGCAAGAAATAATGGTGCAAATATCTACTGCGTGGGCATTGGTTCTGCTGAGGGCATGCCCATTCCCCTGGAAGACGGCAAGCTGCTCAAGGACCGGCAGGGAAATACCGTGATTACTAAGATCAACGGCGAAATGCTCCGGAAGATTGCATTGAAGACCGGAGGCGCTTTTACCGGCGGTAAGGGCAGTGGCCTTCAGCTGGAAAAGATATACCGAGAATATATACAGAAGAAGGAAAAACGCTCCCTCAAAAGTGCACGAAAAAAACGTTATACACATCGTTTTCAGTGGATACTGGCGTTGGCTTTGATTCTACTGATCATCGAATTTCTGATATCCGAACGCAAACCCAAACGTAAGACTGCACGCGGAGCTGTTCTTTGTTTGATGTTCTGTCTGTTTTCGCTGAACGTCTTTGCGGATAATTCTCCCAGACAACGAATCCGTCAGGGGATTTCCGCGATGAACGCCGGCGACTATGACAAAGCGTTGGAGCTTTTCGCCGATGCTCAGGTGGATGTCCCTGAATCTGTAGTAATTAACTACAATATTGGTAATGTGCGCTACCGGATGGAAATGTACGACAAGGCACTGGATTCTTTTGAAAAAGCGCTGAATTACTGCAGAGAGCCTGACCTGGAACAGAAAATCTGGTTTAACATCGGCAATTGCCATTTCAGAACAGGTAAGCACAAAGAAGCGATTGACGCATACAAGGCCGTACTGGCCATCAATCCGAAACATACAGATGCGAAATTTAATATTGAGTATGTTCGCAGGAAAATTAAGGAAATGCTGAACAAGAAAAAAGAGGAGATGGAAAAAAATAAAGACAATCCGCTTCAGAAGGAAATTGAAAAACTGGAAGAGATTATCCGGGATCAGGCAAAGAATATTATGGAGACCAGGAAGCAGATTGCGGAGCAGGATGCGGATAAAGGGAAAGAGATTCCGGATGCGGAAACCAATGGTGCAAAATCAGAAGAACCCAAAGCCCAGCACCATACGGATAACGATAGTCAAACAGACACGGATGCAGATGCAGACAAAAAAGATGAGCCGGCGACTATTGCGGACGAACAAAAGAGCCTGACGGATCGGACCCGGAAGAACCAACAGGCATTTTCCGGGTTTCAGGAAATGCTGAACAAGGCACCAACGGATACGGATCCGAAAAAGCAGGCGCAGATGAAACAGATTGGGAAACGTCTCACAGAGGCGGTCAAACACCTTAAGGATGCAATAAAGAATATGGGTACAGCGGAAGGACATTTGCGTAAGCCGGATAATGAACCGGGCCTGGCGTCTGAAGGCAAAGCCCTGGAATCCCTGGTCCAGGCGCGCAGGGCATTCGAAGATCCCAACCGCAGGCCTCCGCAGCAGAATCAGAATGATAAACAGAAAGACACCAAAAAGAAGAAGCAGAAAGACCAAAAGGCAGATAAGAAGAATGCGACGAATCAGAAAAAGACGCAACCCACGAAACCGAATCCGGATAAGACAAAGACCGTTAAGGTCCGGATGTCTAAAGAGGAGGCATTGCAGTTGCTTAAACAGCTTAAACAGAAACAGGAAAAGCTCCCGGATAAACCGCCTGTGCGCATTGAAGGCATGGATGAGTATATCGAAAAGGAATGGTGAATGAGAGACAGAACAAAAAAACGTATGTCCGTTATAATAAGAATTTCGATGTTGTTTTTCTTCTGCTGTTTCTTATGCGGCAGTCTCCGGGCAGATGATGTGGCGATTTTACTCCGTGCGGACAAAAAATCTGTTTCCCTGAATGAAACATTTGTCATTACGGTATCGGTTACAGGGGCACGGAATGGTAAACTGGATACCGCGTTTATGAAGCCCTTTTCCATTGTTAATCAGCAGCAGTCAACGAATTTTACCATGGTTCAGATGAAAACCAGGATTACACGGACGTACCAGTTTGAAGTCATGCCCAAAAAGATGGGTACTGTTACGCTTGGACCTGCGATTTTTACCATCAATGGAAAGAAATATAAAAGCAATACACTGCGTGTCGCGGTGAAAGAAAAATCTTCCGGAAAGACCACCGGACATACAGCAAAAACGCAAAAGGGTGAAAAACCGGAGAAGGAATCGATTCCCAGTACCCACGCAAGATTGGTTGTGGAGCGACTGTCTCCAACAGATGTGTATGTTAACCAGCCGGTTACCCTGAGATTATCGCTGCTGGTCAGAGAGCGGATCGCTAAGAATTTCAGAGATATTTCCTTTCCAGAAATTAAGGCTGAAAATTGCACAATACGAAATCCGGAAGAGGGCAAGCGAATTCATGCGCGACGGAAAATAATTGGAAACGATGTGTATCATACATGGACGTTCAACCGCGTGATTATCCCCGTTGCCGCCGGAGAATTGAATATCGAGGCGCTGCAAAATGCAACCCTTGCGGTTCCAGTGAGACGTAATCGGCATCCATTCGGTGGTTTATTGAACGATGATTTTTTCGATGATTTTTTTACCCGTTACAGAAAGCAAGAGGTCCTGTTGCAAACGAAAAAAAGAAAACTAAATGTCAGTGCCTTTCCCGAAGAAAACAAGCCGAAACATTTTGAAGGTGCTGTAGGCTGCTTCACCATGAAAACCCAGGTGTCCGGCAAGAGTGTTCGCGTGGGGGAGCCATTGACAATGACGGTGGAAATCAGTGGTTCTGGAAATGTTGAATCAGTCAACGAGCCCAGGATTATGGAAGCAGAGGCATTTAAGGTCTTTCAGGAAAATCCGGATGTCCGCAAAAATTCATCGGATATTATGGCCGGTAAAAAGACCTTTTCCATTACCCTTGTGCCGCAGACCCAGAAAATTACCCAAACACCCCTGGTGGTGTTTTCTTTCTTTGACCCGAATAAAAAGGCGTATCAGACGTTACGCTCCAAACGATTCCCGCTTATGGTGCAGGCTTTAGAGAAGGAATCCATTATTTACGCGTCGGATCAGAGGACGAAGAAAGGGGAAGCTTCGATTGAGGTGCTTACGGAAGATATTGTTCCGGTTCGGAGTCTGAAACGGAACTCAGGGATTGCAGCGGCAATATCTCCAACAAGCCTGAAAATGAATTTGATTGTTTTTCTTGTGCCCCTGCTGGTTGCTGCATCTGTGCGAATGCTTGTTTTTCACCGGCAGAAGTTGGAGAGTGACCCATCCTATTCCAGAAAGCTCAATGCCTGGAAGAATGCCCGTATGCGTATGGAGCGAGCCGACCAGGCCATAAATAAAGACAATTTCTCTAAAGCTGCCGGGGAACTCTGGGATGCGATTCATCTCTTTGCCGCGGACCGGCTAAGCCTTTCACCGGGAACGGTATACGGTTCGGGATTCGTAAAGAAAATCCAGGAGCGCTGTTGGTCTGCTGAACTGGTCGATTCCGTCAAGCAGTGGAGCGGAAAGATGGAACAAATACGGTTTTCCGGAAGCATTGACAAGGTCAGGGCTGTGGAGCTTGAGAAAGAAACAGAGAGCCTGCTCAATAGATTACGGAAGGTGATTTGATGCAGTGGATACGTAATACCGTGTTAACCGGACTGACTGGGATGTGCTGCATCTCGTTATACGCTGACGATCCAGGACAGCAAGCCTATAAAGACGGTCAATACGTTCAGGCACTGACATACTACACGTCTGTGCTGAACGAAGAGGGACCGCAGGCGGATATTTACTTCAACATGGCGAACTGCCTGTTGAAGAAAGGTGAACCCGGGCGTGCAATTGCTTACTATAAACGTGCACTTCGGCTTGCTCCACGGGATCAGGATATCCGGGCCAATCTGAAACTTGCAATCAAACATGCAGGGATCAGCGATCCGGACCAGCTTGGCCTTTTTGCAGATTTCTGTCTGTACTGGCATCACGGACTGAACATCACGGAATCCTGGCTGGCAGCCGTGACGCTGTACATTATTTCCGTATTTCTGATGTGTCTGTGGTTTGCGGGAAAAAAGAAACTTCTGGTTCGTGTGGTCATTGTCCTGATCTTTCTGGCAGTTCTATTTCTCAGTTCCGTTATTGTCAAGTATACGGATATGCAGAACCCGGATCGCGGGGTGGTGGTTGCTGAGAAGGCTGCTGTTTTTTCCGGGAAGGGGACGGATTACAGCCGAATCCTTCAAATCAAGGAAGGAACCATTCTGCGCGTACTGGATCAAGAAGAAAACTGGTGTAAAATCCTTGCCGGAAAGAAGAAAAAAGGCTGGATTTCTGCGAAAGATATAATATTATATTAAGTTTTGTACATATGGAATGCATTCATTGTTCAGGAGGTTTATATGATTAAGGCTGAGAATCTTACCATGTTTTACGGAAAAGTTCGCGCTCTTGACAACGTATCCTTTGAAGTCAAGAAGGGCGAGATTGTTGGCCTGCTTGGTCCGAATGGAGCGGGAAAGTCAACGGCCATCAAAATTCTGACAACCTATCTTTACCCCACGTCCGGCAAGGCCTCAATCGGGGGGAAGAATGTTCTGGAAGAACCGCTTGACGTACGGAAACTGATTGGTTATCTTCCTGAAGTTCTTCCGTTGTATATGGATATGGAAGTCAGGGACTATCTGCTCTTTGTCGGAAAGGCCAGGGGAATGAGCGGAAATGAATTGAAATCCAGGATGGACTGGGTGATTGAGCAATGTGGACTTAAACCCATGTTTCGCAAACTGATTCAGGATCTATCCAGGGGATACAAGCAGCGTACCGCCCTGGCCCAGGCCCTGCTTCATGATCCGGAAGTGGTGATTCTCGATGAGCCCACCACAGGATTGGATCCGCACCAGATTGTTGGCGTTCGTGACTTAATCAATGAGCTGGCAAGGGACAAGACCGTTATTCTGTCCACCCATATCCTGCATGAAGTGGAAACCATGTCCGACCGAATCGTGATTATCAACCGGGGTCGGATTGTAGGAGACGGCACCCTGGAACAACTTCGAAATCGATCCAAGGGATCGAATATTATTCAGGTGGGGGTGGCCGGAGACAAAGAGGATGTTCGCAAGGGACTGAGTTCCATCACAGAGGCTTCCGGTGTAAATTATATTCGGACGGAAAACGGAATAGTCACCTTTGAGGTTCAGGCCAAAGACAAAGATACGGTTTCAAGGAAAATTGGTGATGTGATAAAAGAGAGAAACTGGCAAATTGCTGAACTGACGGAAAAACCCTATAGCCTGGAAAAGGTTTTCCTTACCCTGACACGTGATGAGAAAAATGAAAATGCCAAGGGAGGTGCTGCATGAAGAACATCCTGACGATTTTCAAACGGGAGTTGCATGCTTATTTTACTTCGATTATCGCGTATATTTTCATCATTGTATTTTTGCTGCTGAGCGTGGGGATTTTTATGGCCACGTTCTTTACATTTCCGAGCGCGGATATGCGGCAGTTCTTTGACATGCTGCCCATGTTTATGGCGGTATTCATTCCTGCAGTCTCCATGCGGCTCTGGGCTGAAGACCGGAAAGAGAATACCTGGGAAATGCTGCTTACCTTTCCCATGAAAGCACATGAACTGGTATTGGGCAAGTATCTTGCCGCCATGGTTTTCTTTTGTATTACCCTTGCAGGTACCGTTACGATCCCTATTATGCTTGCCGGGTTGGGGAATCCGGATGTGAACTCTATTTTATGCGGCTATCTGGGCGTTATACTGATCGGCGCTTATTTTATGGCCATGGGAATTTTCTTTTCAGGCCTGTGTAAGGATCAGATCGTTGCGTTTGTGCTTTCCCTGCTTGCGAGTTTTGTGGTCATTATTATCAGTTTTCCAGTATTCGCTGCTGCCTTGAACAGTTTTATTGAGGGACTGCTCTTAGGCGATATGCTGGAAAGTTATCTGGGCGTTATCGGTCACTACGAAGATTTTATCCGCGGGGTTCTGGAAATTGGAAATGTGGTTTTCTTTCTGGTTTGGATCGTGATCTTTCTTGGTTTGAACAGCCTGTTTATTGAATCGCGTTTTCGGCCGTATGCCAAAATTATGTTTGCAGCAACCGTGATTCTGGCCATTGGCATCGGTATGGCCTTTAACCGGCTGATGATTGGTGAAAGCCTTGGACGTTTTGACTGCACGGAAAATAAAATCTATACAGTCAGCGATGCCTCATCTCAGATTCTCAAAGACCTGGAATCTGATGTGATAGTGAATGTTTATATTACTCCGTCAAACGAGATGCCCAAGGCGTATAAGAATCTCCAGGATGATATTACCGGCAAACTGGAAGAGCTCAAACTGGCCAGCAACGGACGCCTCAAGTACAAAGTGATTCCCATGCGAGCAGCCAATGTGCTGGGGAAAAATATTAAGGAGAAGGACGAAGAAGAAAAAAATGTGGAAGAGCGTCTGCTGGACAAAGGGGTAAAGCCTTTTTCTGTACAGGCTTTTTCCGGTGATGAAATGACCAATAAGCTTATCTATTCATCCATTGGTATTGCCTATAAGGATCGGGAGGAGGAGATACTGCCTCAGATCACCCCCAATGCTCTTTACGAACTCGAATACAATATCGTTAATACAACATATAAATTGTCCAGAAAAGAAATGCCCAAGATTGCCATGATTGCGCCTACACAGGAAATTAAATTGGACCCAAGAATGGTCCAGCTGTATCGACGCATGGGCAGAGAGGTTCCAAGGACAAAGGACCCGTATATGTTTCTGCAGCGATTTCTTCAGTATCAGAAATACGATGTGCTGCGCGTAAAACTGAATCAGTACGAGCCCATGCCCGAGGACGTGGAGACTGTTGTGATTATTAATCCCAGAGAGCTCAGTCGGCGTCAGTTGTGGGAAATAAACCGGGCGCTGGTTGAAGGCAAATCCGTATTTCTTGCAGTGCAGATGTACAACTTTCAGTACATGATTAACCGTAATGTAATGGAAGTGGAGACGCACAAGGAAAAACCCGGGATCAATAAACTTCTTGAGAAATACGGTGTCACGATCAATGAAAATGTATTAATGAGTGACCAGAAGCAGCCCATTACAGTACAGGATCCCAACAATCCACTCGGCTCAATGATGGGGCGGGGATTGAGCGTAAACAAGCCGATTCAGATCAATATTACACCGGAATATATGAACAAGGATATTTCCATCACCAACCGAATATCGTCCTTGTTTTATCTCTGGGGATCAGCTCTGGATATAGATGAAGATAAGCGTAAGGAGCTCGAACTCAAGGTAACTCCCTTGATTAAGACATCGGATAAGTCATGGACCGTATCCGGCATCAACCGACTGAAGGAAGCAGACTTTACGATGCCTGAAAAAACACAGTCGTATGTAGTGGCCGCCATTTTAGAAGGTCAGTTTCCGGACGTGTACAAAGGGGAAAAAAGGCCAGACTGGCCCAAGCCTGACCAACAGTCAATGATGCGTCCGCCGCCACCGGACAGCGGTCCTCCAGGGCCTGTAAAAACTGGCAAAAAAGGCAAACTGATTTTAATTGGATGCGCCAATATGTATAAGCGGGAAATGATGTCCGAAGGCAGTATCGACTTTTTTATGAACAGCATCGATGCGTTAACCCTTGATGAACGCCTGGTCGATGTCCGCAGCAACAAACCCATTGATCGTTCCATTGAAAAACCCGAGGAAAGCACTCGGACGATCTGGAAACTGGTCAATGTGGCACTGGTACCGTTGATTGTTCTGATTATCGGAATTGTTTGGTGGATGATTCGCAAGAAATCTCGTGAAATGTATCGGCTGAAACAGGCATAACACCAGGGAAAGGAGCAGTTACCATGAAACCTACTACTTTAATGTACCTTGCTGGAATACTTATTCTGTTGATTGTAATCGGATTTATTGTTAAACGTGAATCCGCGGAAGTAGACCTTACGGAACGAGTGAATCTGGTTACCCTTTCGGAGGGAAAGTTTCAGACCGCCAGTAGCATTAAAGCGGTCAAAATGTATTTGGGGTTGCCTGCAGACACTGAAACAGACGCAGAGGATAAAGAGAAAAAAGGCGTCAATGAGATTGTGTTATTCAGGAAAAATGACTCGTGGGTCGTCAGCGGTGAATACGATGCCCCCGGAAACGAAACCAAGATTGCCGATTTTATTAAAAAGATCCGGGATATGAAGGGAGAGTTCCGTGCGGAAATAAAAGAAAACGCAACGGATTTTGGTCTGGATGCGGATAACGCAATCCATATCGAACTCTACAAGAGTCCGGAGATGAAAAAAACAGCCCTGCACCTCATGGTCGGTAAAAAGCTGGGGTATGAAAATACTCTGGTTGCCACTGCGGATCAGAAGAATAAGGTGTATCTTGTTGATGTAAATATCCGAAATGATATGGGGATGTGGGGAGAGGGAGGAACAGCACCGAAAGCCTCGAACTGGGTGAATAAGACCGTTGTCGATTTGGATACAGAGAAAATCAAAAAACTGTACCTGTCCTGTCCGGACAAAAAAGTGCTGTTTGAAAAGAAATCCAAGGGTGAGGAGAACGAAAAAAACAGTGCAGAGAAAGACAAGAAAAAAGAGTTCGAATGGGTCGCGCTGCTTGGCCCAGAAAAATATGAATTCAAGAAAAGCGATTTTAAAGGGCTGCTTAAGGGATTCGCTCCTTTTACGGCAACGGAGGTCGTAGATCCCCGAA
Source organism: uncultured Planctomycetota bacterium (assembly GCA_964524955.1). Lineage (GTDB taxonomy): Bacteria > Planctomycetota > CAZGEP01 > CAZGEP01 > CAZGEP01 > CAZGEP01. The sequence continues at coordinate 20,384 of CAZGEP010000032.1, forward strand.
AATTCAAGGAATACGGTTTGGAAAACCCGGGATTCCGCTGTCAAGTGGAAACAGAAGACGGGACTAAAACGACAATAATCGCTCACAGAAAAGCACCAGACAAAGATGCCTATTGCTGTTTGGAGGGGAATAAAGATACAGTGTACAAGGTCAAACCCTGGAAATTTGAAAAGGTGTTTTATAAGGGTAAGGATCTGTTTAAACTGAAAAGCGGGATTAAGGGAAAGAATGATACAATTAAAAAAATGACCTGGACCCGTGACGGAGTTAAACTTGCGTTTGAACGCACCGGAAAGAAAGGCAAGAAGAGTACCTGGAAACTGCTTTCGCCCAGGGTGGATATTCCGCTAAAAAAAGAAACGATAGAAGATCTCAGTGACAAATTTATGACATGGAAACCGATTGATTATGCGGATGCAAAGACCCAACCGGATTTACTTGGGTTTGACACGACCGGATATGAAATAAATGTAACAATGGAGGATAATATTGCGTTTCAACTGAAAGCGGGCGCACAAGCCAAATCGGTTGAAGGATATTATATTTCCACAAACAAATCCGATGTGCCACTGGTGGCGTCCAAATCGGATTATGATAGTCTTGTAGTGAACCTCAAGAGCTTTTTTGATAATGATATTGTCGAATTTGCTAAAGACAAGGTCAAGGCCGTGACCCTGGTAAAAGACGGAACCGTTCTTACCGCAAAGAAAATCGAGAATGAATGGACCTTGTCTACCGGAGAATTTAAGGATATTAAAGCAGACAGTACAAAGATTAAGAATGTGATTGAAACGGTGAAAAAGCTCAAGTCTGTGGATGTTCTGCTTCCTGGAAACAAGGCAGGCTCCACCTGTACGGACAAGAATATGATCAAGCTGGAGCTGCAGGGAGAAACGAGTGTCGTACTGCGTCTGGGCGAAGAAAAGGACAGCAAGGTTGCTCTGATGCTTCAGGGGCGGGAAACCATATTCAAAATTGACAAAAGCGATTCGAAGAAAGTGCTGCCCGCACTGGAATCGCTGGCAGACAGGAGTGTCTGTGATATAAAAAGTTCGTTGATTGAGCGTTTAACGGCTGAACAGGATTCCACCACAGTTACGCTCGTTAAAGGTCCGGGGAAATGGACAATGAAAATGAGCGACGGGAAAACGGTCGAGTGCAGGGCCGAAAGAGTTAATTCGTATTTGGATACCTTTAAGAGAGTCGTATCAGACGGGATTTCCTTTGATAAAACGCTTGTTTCATCCAAACCTTCCAGTAAAATAACGATTACACAAAAAGGTGGAAAGAATGTAACGATATCCACCTGGAACCTCATCAATACGAAATCCGGTGTACTCCAGGTTTCTGGGAGTTCCGTAATTTATACCATGAGTCCGCAACGGATGAAACGTTTGTTCCCGAACGCCGATAAACTGAAAAAAGCTCCCAACGCGGTCGAGAAAATAACAAAGAAACCGTCGGTCACGAAACCCAAGGCTGTTGTAGGTGACCAGACACAAACGAAAGAGGCTAAGACAGAAACAACAACTGTGATGGAGGCAGACAAGAAGAGTACGATAAACAAATAATCCTGCTGAAGAGCTGTGTATGAATTGGGTGGATTTCTTAATTATTGTTGTTGTGATCGCGAATGGTTTATTCGGATTGATCGCAGGATTTATATGGCAAGTCGCCGGAATCTGTTCTCTGATTATCGGGCTGATCGCAGGATACATACTTCATGTGCCGGTAGGAAGCCTTTTGACCGGTTTTATGGGAAATGAAAACCTGGGCAAGTTCGCAGCTTTTATCATAATATTTTTTACTGTTGCCTTGGTTATGCGGGTAATTGCGGCTTTGTGCAAAACGTTTATCAAGGCCATCCGACTCGAAAAGGTCGATCGCTCAGCCGGTGGGGTTCTCGGACTTTTCAAAGGAATGATGATCTGCTGCATTGTTGTATATGCTGTGGTGCGCTACCCAGTGGAAAAATACGAACAGGCATGCCGTGAATCGCTGATCAGCGGTCTTTTTGTTTCTGCCGCAGACGTTCTTCTCTCCCATGTTCCTTCCGAGTTTTCTGAGAAAGTTAACCAGTTTCTCGAAGAAAAAAAGAGCACAGAAGGTGGGGAAAAAACAGACAAGGAACCGACGAAAGACAAAGAAATGCGTATCAATGAAGACAAAAAAAATACCCATCGAAGAAATTGAAGAGGGGCACATCATTGCGGAGGATGTTTTTGACATCTTTGGCGGCCTGCTGCTGGAAAGCGGCCGCGAACTCACCTCCGAAGATAAAAGCATGATGAAAACCTGGGGTGTCAAGGAGGTTATCATTCGTGATGTGGAAACCAATATTTTTACACGTGAGAATATTGCCCAACTTCAAAAGAAAGATACTGGTGACAGCGGTGACACTATTTCATCTGAATTGCAGCGTCAACTGGATCAGAAGTTTATGGACGTTGCGGACAACCCGGTAATGGAAAAAATAAAGGAAATGGCGATTAAAATACGTATCGGTAAAGATGGTCCGCATGGATAACAGGATGGAACCCGAACACTTTATCAAACGAATCAATGACCTCCCCATATTGCCTGATATTTTTTATCGTATCAGCGAAATGCTTGAAAATCCGCGAGTTTCAACCACGGAAGTAACCGGAGAGATTGCAAAGGATCCGGCGATTGCATCCAAAGTTCTTAAGATGGTCAATTCCTCATTTTACGGTCTGCCCAATAAAGTTTCCAGCCTGACACGAGCCGTTGTGCTGCTGGGTTTTAACACATTGAAGAGCCTGGTGCTGGCGACAAGCGTGGCGGATATGTTCGGAGGCGGTGTGGATACTGGGCTTGATCTGCATAAACTGTGGGAACATTCCTTTTCCTGCGGTCTGTTTTCGCGGAACATTGCCCGTAAAATGTTTATTCGCCAGAACGAAGAATATTTTATCGCTGGCCTGCTGCACGATATTGGAAAGATTATTCTCAACCGATATGCGCCCACAAAATACAATCAAGCCGTGGAGTATGTTCGGGACCATGACTGCCTGCTTGTTGAAGCGGAAATGGAAGTCTTTGGTTTTACGCACAGTGAGATTGGAGCACTGATGGCCGCCAAGTGGAATCTGCCGACAAAACTTACCGACAGTATTCGGCATCACCACGTTGCAGGGGAACCCGGAAAATATACTGATTTTATACTGGTGATAAAACTCGCGGATATCCTTTGCCGGGCATTGGATATCGGCTCGGGCGGGGATACTAAAATTCCGGAAATCACTGTTGAAGAATTCAGTACCCTGGAGCTTACCTATGAAAGTCTTCTCGAAATCATGCAGGAGTCTGTGCACACGGAATCGAATGAACCTGTTATAAAAGGGATGGATGATGAAGCATAATAAGATCCTGCTCATTGTATGTATATTCTGCTATATATTGGTGAATTCAGGCAGCGCGCTGAACTACCTGAAATACAAGGAACTCTCTGAATCAGACCGGGCAAACCTTGTAAAGAAATACGTACGAAAAGACCGGGACGGGTTTTGGATGGTTTCTGTGTCTGTTTACAGTGTCAAGACAACCGTGTCTCCTGAATTTGCCCTTGAAATGGCGATTATGATGGATGATTTCTACAAAAAATTCAACGAAGTGTTTATCGGAGGAGTAAAGCTGCGACAGAAACCGCAGTTGTATGTATTGAAGGATCGAGCAGAATATGCCAGGTTTCTGCTATCCAAAAATATTAATGCATCCTGGTCAATCGGAATGTATATTCACAGAGGACGCTGTCTGGTCACGTTTAAGAACGACCATTCCACTCTGACAAACATCCTTTTTCATGAAGGAACGCATCAACTTCTGCATGCATATATTGGAAACAATATCCCGGTCTGGTTTAATGAAGGAATGGCAACTAATTTTGAAACCTGGAATGTGTATAAGTCTGAAATGCGAAATGTAAAGGAGGCTCTGTACCGGTCGGGACGAGCTCGTGTAATTTCAACCGTTTACGGTAAAAGCGGATTTATTTCTCTGGCCCAACTGATGAGTATCACCTCGCGTCAATGGCTTGCTTCTCAGGATCCGCAAGTTCAATACGCAGCAGCCTGGAGTGCGGTTAATTTTCTGCTGAACACAAAGGACGGTAGAAAGATTCTGAATCTTTTATTAACGAATTTCAAGAAAGGCCGAAAGCAGAAACAAATATTATCGTCTAAATTTATCAGCGTATTTGAAACGAAATGGAAAGCCGACCTGGAAGCCCGGATTATTCCCCATGTCCGATATGGCCAGAAAATCATGATGTTAATCAACCAGAAGAATATCAAACATGCAAAAAAACTTCACAATGAATTTTATAAAAAACATCCTGGTAATGCAGAGGCTCTTATGCTTAGCGGCGTGATTGCTCTTCAGGAAGATCGCAGTGAACAGGCCCTGGAATCCTTGAAAAAAGCTGCAGAAAAAGAACCTCACGAACCCAATTTAAACTACTATCTCGGGGCGGCATATTATAAGAACCATAATCGGTCATCTGCTTTACGATTTTTGAAAAAAGCCCGCAAAGAAGATCCGTTCAATGCGGATATAAAAAAATTAATGGAAAAGATTCAAAATGATAAAAACATACAGAGATAATCCCGATTTCTTTCTTAAAGCTGCATGCGGTTGCGCCACTGCAATGGAGAATAAAAAAGCGGAAGCTATTCAGCTGCTTGATGTTCGCGGAAAAACGTTGATTGCTGATTTTTTTCTGATGTGTTCCTGTTCCAGCAAACCCCAGGTAAAGGCGGTACACACTGACATCCGGAAACGATTAAAGAAAGAAGGATTGGTATTTCTGGGTGAAGAAGGAACACCGGAGTCCGGCTGGATCCTTATTGACTGCAGTGAAGTGATCATACATATATTCACTAAACCGCTTTATGACTACTACAATATTGAAGCTGCATGGCCCGAAGCTGTGAGCATTGACTGGAAAGGTGAGAATGAAACGCATCAGAAGCACAGCCGCAAACGTTCTAAGTAAGATTGTTGATCTGGATGAAAATCAAATTCTTTCTGCGATGAAGCTGCCACCGAATCCGGATATGGGTGATATTGCATTTCCGTGTTTCATGCTCGCCAAGACGCTTCGAAAGTCTCCAGCGGATATTGCCGATTCATTATGTGAAGAGATTGAGTTGCCTGAAATTTTCTCTGAAGTGCGAAGTCAGGGACCGTTTCTGAATTTTGCAGTCAATCCAGCAGTTATGGCAGACCAGCTTTTAAACGAAATACATTCCCTGGGATCCGAATATGGTTCTTCTCCGTGCGGTACGGGCAGAAAAGTTCTGATCGAGTATTCCTCTCCGAATATTGCAAAACCTATGGGCATCCACCATATCCGTACGACGATGATCGGGAACAGCCTTGCACACATCTACGCCAAGAACGGATTTGAATGCATTCGCATGAATTACGTTGGCGACTGGGGAACCAGTTTCGGTAAATTGATTTATGCGCTTAAGAACTGGGGGCAGGGCAAGGAGCATTACACCACTCTGGAGCTCAATGAATTATATGTGCGGTTCTGTAATGAAGCGGAAAAGGATCCGGAACTTGAAGATAAGGCACGTGCCGAGTTCAGTGCCCTGGAAAAGGGAGAAAAAGAGGCTACCGTTGCCTGGAATACTATCAAGCAGGAGAGTATACGGCAGTTTGAAAGCGTGTATGCGAAACTCGGCGTTGAGTTCGATGTATACACCGGTGAGAGCGATTATTATCGTTCGGCTGAAGATGTGATTGAAAAAGCGCGTAAGGCGGACATAACCCAAGAAAGCGATTCCGCATTGGTTGTTCCGATGGAAGATGGCCCGCCCTGCATCCTTCTCAAAAAAGACGGAAGCACGATATATGGGGTTCGAGATTTGGCTGCGGCTATGGACCGAAAGGAAAAATACGGATTTGACAAGATGCTTTATGTTGTTGCGCATTCCCAGGCGCTTCACTTTCGCCAGGTCTTTACCGTGCTCAAAAAGATGGGAATGGACTGGGCAAAAAGCTGCGAACATGTTCCATTCGGGCTGATTTCCTTTAACGACGCGAAAATGTCCACCCGCAAGGGAAATATCCTCTATTTAAATCAAGTGCTCGATGAAGCCTTTGAACGCGTAAAAGACAAGGTCAGAGAGAGCGCACCGCACCTTCTGGAAAAGGAGGATGTACTGCGAATGGTGGCCACTGGAGCGGTTGTTTTTGCCGATTTGTCCTCCAAGCGTATGAAAGACGTGACCTTCAGCTGGGAGGAGATTTTAAACTTTGAAGGCGAGACGGGTCCGTATCTTCAGTATACCCATGCCCGCTGTAAAAGCATTATTCGTAAGGCCGGTTCTGTGCCGGCACAACCATCGGATCTCAGCTGTATCCAGTCCAGAAGTGAACGAGAGATCCTGAAAAAACTGGACGCATTTCCGGATGCAGTGGAAAAGGCATGTGCAGAGAATGAACCCTCCATCATCAGCTCAAGCCTGCTGGATATTGCAGCCGTCTTTAACCGCTTTTACCACGCTGAAAAGGTTATTCAGGAAAACCAGGCTCTGCAGGACGCCCGGCTGATTATGGTCGAATGCGTTGCAACCGTACTGAAAGAAGGCCTCCGCCTGATCGGTATCCAGGCACCGCAAGAGATGTGACTTCCCTCTGATAATATTTTATGGGGGGTGTTGTTCGAAATGCTGTGGCATCTGGTCGTAAATCGATTTCCAGCGCTCTTGCTGATTGTTGTGAACAATCCGCGGTACAAATCCCATTTTAAGGTACGACCGTATGGCCGGCAGGCGGAAGTCATCGGTTTCCAGCATTGCCTGTTGTCTGCCTTCGATTTTCATTCGTAATAGTGCGGCAATGCTGACGACGCGGCCCAAACCCATGCCCTGGTGATCGTTTATGCATCCAACGTAATGAAGATAGCCGATCTGCGGACCATCCTGTTTCCGGTGCCATGCGGATGCCGTTGCTACAGGTGTTTGGCTGTGTGTGATAAAGAAAATCCTTTTCGGCTGGAAGGCCGGGGCAGAACGCATAATTTTATCAAAGGGGATTTGCCCTTCTTCCCGCTGAAAAGAATCTGCGATGATTCTTTCCCAGTGGATGCTGTCACCTGCCTGAAATGTTCTCAGTGAATAGCCTCTGGGAAGATCAGGAATATTGAGATTCAGCAGATCCCTACGGACCATAACCAGCTGCGGTTTCAGGTTCATTGTGCTCCGATTACTGCAGTATGTATGTTTCCCATCCCATAAGTTGACCGAACGAAGTGATTTCATGGGCAGCCTCTGCGTAGACCAGAACAGAGTGGTGGGTTCCGCCAAGACAGCTGTATTCTGCCAGGAAATCCTTTACATCCATGGGCGGCTTCAGCCAGCCGGCCTGAGCGGTTCCCATGTTGTCCTGTTGTACATCCGCAACCTGCAGCGGCGCAGAGATCAGGCGAAACGAATCGTCCGGTCCGGGTGCCAGGTTAACCAGTACAGCGTTTCCGGCTTTCAACCGGCTGACTGCAAAGATGGGGTTGTCTGCATCGGTAAATGGAAATGGTTTTTCCTCAAGCACGGGTTTGTTCGCGGAAACAACAGGATTGAGTTCTCCCATGTGTGACATGAAGATTCGGTTTCCCTTCCAGTCCGGACAGAACATTTCCGTAAAGGTGGTTTCAGGATAGACAGATAGAAGTGTGCCTGTCAGTGCAGCGGTCAGGACATCCCCCTCACCTGCGTACCCGGTACATCGCGACATGGCTTTGGATGCCTCCAGAAAAGGAACGGTTTTCATGCCGGAATCCTTGTTTATGTCCAGGAAATTCATGGTAAACGCGGAGAGGTTCTCTGATTGGATCCAAGTTCGAAGTTTGAGCCCGGCGCTTACGGATCTTCGATGGGTTTCTTTGCAGTAGGATTCACCGGTTGCAAATTCAGCCAGATCTGTCTCGATTTCAGCATCAATTGCTGCGGGATTCGGTGCAGGAAGGGTGTCTGGGCATTGAATGATATTCATCCCGAATAACGATTTCAGAGATTCGAAGGGGATTGCAAAATCGCCCATACCTTTAAATGGGGTTCCGGCAATACCCACCCGGGAGTTGGTAAAGTTTAATGCCATGGACGCGGCCCTGACTCTGCTCGCAATCCGGTCCAGGACATCCGACTCCTTCCAGTGGCCGGCTTCAATAAAGAAGTCTTTCCGGTTTCGAATCAGCATATTGCACATGTCCTGGACGCCGTGTATTCCATGATTGTTCATGATTTTGTCGGAATCCTGCCTGGGCCCGAACACGAAATCAGGAGTGGTGTCCAGAACAATGATCGGCAGGCGGGTCTGCGATAGGGCCTGGATCGATTCGAGCGACGGCGAGTATGCCAGGTGGAGGGTGACAATCGCACAGACATCTTCCTTCTCAAAAGATTGAATCGTCCTGCTGAACTCATCTTTGATCCGGCAGACATCTCCCCGGCAGACCTCCAGACCACGATTTCTGAGTTCATCCGCAATGGTATTGGCAAATGTCTCAAGATACTCTCTGCGCTCAGGTACACACGAGTCATATAATTCAAGGTACAGGGGCAGTAATCCGATTTTTATATTTGTTGTCATTTTCAGCTCCTGTTGAAGTGATGGAACGCTTCCTGCTCGTTCCTGTAAATGTCGGTACCGATACCAGCAAGCAGCGCCGCACCGACAGCACCGGCATGCTGGCCGCTGCTGACAGTAATTCTCGCGTTAAGTGTCTCGGATAAAATGTCAACCCACAGATGGCTGTTGGACGGTCCGCCGACCATAGTTATTTCAGAAGGAGAAAGGCAAGCTTCAGAGAGATGTTCTTTCAGCATACGTGCAATACGTTCCATGATTCCCCGGGCAAGGGTCGGAAGTGAATGGCTGTTGCGGACGTCATCAAACCAGTGGTCGATGCTCTCAGGAGAGTTCGGCAGTTCAAGGTTACATGCACCGGGCTTGGATTCTGCAGCCAGGGAGTTGAATGTATCATATTTATTTTCCTCGCTGCCGTGGGCATCTGCAATTTGATCAATGATTTCATCAATGACAAGACCAATCCTTGGAATGGAAAAGAGCGCTCCCCATGGACCTTGTGGTGATAGAAACGGATTGACCAGCAGTTTGCGCCGGATCGCATCTTCCCGGTCGGTTACCGGGAAGAAACCTACCCAGGAAGTGCCGCAGGACAACATCAGGGAGCCCGGGGTCAGTATTCCGCTTCCACGGGATGCGCAGGGGTGGTCAAAGGAGCCCAGAACCACATGCGTGTTGGAGGAAAGTCCGGTATCCTCAGCCGCGGATTGGGTAAGGGGACCGATATCCATGCCTGTAGGCAGAAGCTCCGGCAGCTGCTCCGGCTTTATCTCCAGCGCTTCGAGGAAGGGGGCGTGCCAGCAGCGCTGGACCTGATCCTGAAGGTAAAAGGTGGTGGCAGTTGAATGATCCATACACAACCGCTTGCAGAGCTTCCAGTACAGGTAAGATGTGCTTGTGGTGATAAACGCTGCAGATCGGTATATGTCCGGTGAATGCGTTTTCAGCCATCCAAGGTGAGCAAGGGGAAAGGAGTTGACCCATGGCCAGCCCACAACGGAATGAACCTTGTTCTTGTCCAGTTCCGGAAGTATTTCCTGGGAACTCTTTCGCGTGCGTTCATCCAGCCAGCTGATAACCGGGCGAATCGGATTTCTCTCCGAATCCAGCAGCAGGGTGTTGCCACTGGCTGAAGCAAAGGAAACGGCCTTTACCGAATGCCCGTCGGGAAGTTTCTGTGACAACGAACGCAGAACATCACACACACGTGTGTGATGTTCTGCTGCGTCGAACTCAACGAATCCATCACCCCCGGATCGATCATAAGCGTTTTCCCGGGTCTGTACAGAAACAATCTCTCCGCCACCATTCAGAAGAACACCCTTGATGGAGCTGGTACCCAGGTCCAGGCCGATCAGGCACGATTGATCCGCAGTCATAATATTATTTCAGCGAATGTTTTTCCGCTGCCTCCGACGGAGTTAAGCCTCTGTTGATAACATCGTTCAGTGCCCGGGTAATGCCTTTTGGATCTTCAGCCATGAATATATTTCGACCGAAAATAATGCCACTTGCTCCGGCATTTACTGAATTCGCAGCTTTTTCCAGAACCTGGAGGTCATTGTTAAGTTTGTCTGCACCGATTGTAAAAACCGGAGCCGGTGTGTTTTCAATGACTTCGGGGAATCTCGGACCCGTATAGAATGTCTTAATCAGGTCCGCACCAAGTTCACACATCACGCGTGATATACGTTTGACCTTTTCATGAACCTCGTCCCCGGTTTTGTCTTTGTGTTCAACCACATAGCATTCGCCGATGAGCGGAATTCCAAGTTTTTCTTTCTGGCGGACAACCTCTGAAAACACCGCAACGTTGTCTGTCTCCATCTTTTTGTTATCTTTTTCCTCAAGGAAAAGCGAGCAGATAATGGCTTCAGCACCGGCCTGGACCGCTTCTTCCACGTTGGTGCAGATTGTTGTAAAGCCTTCACGGTAATTCAGGGGGTAATAAAATGAAGAGGACCAGTTGATGCGTACAACCGGAGAGGGTGCCGCAGGTTTGGCAAAGAGGTCAGCGTTTCGCTTGAGCATGAAACGCGGAACCAGAAGCGCATCAACAGAAAGGCAGTTTTTGATCGCCTGACGCGCATCTTCTATTCCCGGCTGGACACCGTATTCAACAACATGGTCCAGTGCCGAAATGACGAGGTTTTTCTTGTTTCTGAACAGCTTGCCCAGTCTGATATCTATTCCTGACATAGTCGTATTTCTCCTGTTTATGATGTGTATTTGAATTCTTTCTCAACTTCACCAATAGATTCTTCAATCATATCCATGCCCTTTGCCGCGGTTTCTTTGTCCATGATTATCGGAGGAGACATGCGGAGGATGTGTCCGGCTGGAATCCAGGCCAGTCCCTTGGTGAATGCTTTCTGATAAACCAGTTTACCGGCTTCGTCAAAGGGTTCTTTGGTGTTCAGGTCTTTAACAAGTTCGATTCCCAGCAGACAGCCTTTGTTTCGGACATCCCCGATGATCGGATGATCTTCTTTCATTTTTGCCATGCGTTCGGCAAAGTACTCACCGAGCATGGTTGCATTGTCCAGCAGGTTCTCTTCTTCGATAACTTCAATGGAGGCAAGTGCGGCGGCACATGCCATTGGATTTCCACCGTAGGAGGTTGAAGCAGAGATTTTCTCAAAGTCATCAGCGAAACGTTCCCTGGCAAGGACTGCCGTGACCGGGAAGCCGTTGCCAAAGCTCTTGCCCAGAGTCATAACATCCGGAACCACATCCCAGTGTTCCATGCAGAACATCTTGCCGGTTCGGCCCATACAGGTGAGTACTTCATCGGCAAAGAGAAGGATGTTATGTTTATCGCAGAAAGCACGCATCTTGGAAAAGTAATCATCAGATGGTATTACAGAACCCGCCCATCCCTGAATGGGTTCAAGAATAACAGCGGCAACTTTGCCTACGGTTCCTTCGGCAATATATTGCTCCATGAATGTGATCAGCGCATCCACGTTTTCTGTTCCGTCGGCTTTAATAAACGTGGGTCGATACGGGTAGGAGCGGGGAACCATATGAAAACCCGACGCTCTTGTAACACCCTTGCTTGGGTCCATCCGCGCGCAGGATACTGCACCAAGGGATTTGCCGTGGAAGTCCATGAACCCTGAGATAAACTCATATCCATCAGATGCTGCGCGGCAGATGCGAAGTCCTGCTTCTACGGCTGCGGTACCGTTTGAATAGAACTGGATACAGTTCAGATCGTCCATGGAGACATCAACGAGCTTTTCAAGCAGTTTAAGCTTGATGGGGGTCGTGAAGTCATGTGCGTTCATCAGCTGGTTGGCATGCACCGCTACGGCTTCGCTTACTTTTGGATGGCAGTGTCCCAGAGACGTAACATAGATGCCGGATGAAAAGTCAATGTAGGTGTTCCCGTCAACATCCGTAAGGGTAACACCGCTTCCTTTTTCAAATACAACCGGGAAGAGCTTAACCTGTCCGGAATACCCTTTCATGATTTCCGACGCTTTCGTGTGCATTTCTTTTGATTTTGGCCCCGGCGGTGTTACCTTGAGCTCAGGGATGCGAGTGAGGTCGATCTTTGCCCAGTCTCTGTCATAATTCATTGCATATTCTCCATTAAACAAATATCAGTTCTGTAAAGTTCTTTGCTGTATTCTTGTGTTGTTTTTTCAGGCGCTTACCTGTAATGACAACATCAATGTCTTTCAATGTTCCATACTGAATTGGTGCTGTATTTTCCCACTTGGAATGATCTGCAACCATCACCTTTTTTCTGGAAGCCTTGATAATGAGTTCAGAAACGCGGGCGGTTTCCATGTTGGCAGTAAGAATCTCTGCAGCCGGACCAACAGCATCGGTCCCCAGAAAACAGATATCCGCGTGAACCGCGGAAATGTTCTTTTCCGTAATCGGTCCGTAGAGTTCCATGCAATCCGGCTGAATTCTACCGCCCAGTACAATCGTTTCAATGCCGGGTGTGGCAAACAATTCGGAAACAATGGGCATGGAACAGGTGATCACCGTGATGTTGCTGAGTGTCTTCAGACCGGCAGCCACCTGTAATGCTGTGGTGCCGGTATCCAGGAATACAAAGTTGCCTGGTTTTACAAGTTCGGCGGCTCTGTGGCCGATTGCTTTTTTTTCGTCTGCATTAACTCCGGTCTTTTCTGCAAAAGTGAATTCAAAGGCAGCCTTGTGCGCGAGCCTGGCGCCGCCCCAGGTGCGGCTGATTTTGCCCTGATCCTTCAGATAGGCAAGGTCCCTGCGTATGGTCATTTCTGCGACCGAAAAGCGTTTGGCCAGCTCGGCAATGTTCATTTCATCCTCAGCTGAAAGCGCTTTGAGTATGTCCTGCTGTCTTGAATTCATGATTGTGGTTTTCTTTCCAATGATAAAATATGTTATATTATGTTAATAAATAACATATCTATGCGATTTGTCAATAAAAAAATGAATTTCCAAGTCTGTTATACGGAATGGTATGGCAAGCAGTCGGTTCTCGAAAATAATAAAATGGAATACGGATTGATGAAAGAAATAAAACAGCAAAATTGTCTTGGATATAGCTACCAAGTCTTGAGGTTGGGGGTGGTGTTCTTGTACTGGTTTGTTTTTGCGGGTGATCCGGTTCCCTTGACGCCCATTCTCATTAACGTATCCTTTATGAGTATTTCGCTATTGGAATCGGTCTCAAAACGGTCGGACAAATTTCCTTCCTTGTCAAAGACCAGTACTGCTGGCAATGAATTAACACCCCATCGGCGCACACTTAGCGCATGCTTGTAGATGTCACAGTACAGAATATCTGCCTTACCCGTGTATTGGGCAGCCAGCGCTTCCGC
>CAZGEP010000033.1:0-33593 GCA_964524955.1 uncultured Planctomycetota bacterium
TGTGGTACTCAAGGCTGTTCAGGAGATAGCGGGATAATCCGCTGTACGGCACATGAGCGATACCCTCCCCAGCCAGACTTCACGTTGCCGCGAGTTCCGACCGGAATCCGCGGCATTTGTGATTTTCGGTGCTTCCGGAGACCTGACGCATCGAAAACTTTTGCCCGCGCTTTACAGTCAGTTTCAAAAGAACGGGCTTCCGGACCGGTTCTTTGTGCTTGGGTGCGCGCGAACGGAAATGTCTGATCACGATTTCCGCAAAAAAGCGGAAGAGAATCTGGAGCCGGGACCGAAAAGGGATGACTTCCTCAGCCGCTGTTTTTACACCGCAGGGCAATATGATGCACCCGATACCTACACGCGCATCTCAGAGCGTCTTGCGGATACAGAGGCGTCCATATCCGTGGGCGGAAATTATGTCTTCTATCTCTCCATTCCTCCGGAACTCTACGGAAGCGTGATTGAGCACCTTGGAACTTCGGGACTGGCAGATGAGCCGGATGGATGCGGATATCGCAGATCCGTCGTGATCGAGAAGCCCTTCGGGAGCAGTCTGAAAACCGCCAGAGATCTGAACGCCGGTATCAAGACGGTTCTCAAGGAGAGCCAGATTTTCAGGATCGACCATTACCTGGGCAAGGAAACGGTCCAGAACATTATGATGTTCCGGTTTGCTAATTCGCTCTTCGAGCCGGTGTGGAACCGGCAGTATATTGATAATGTGCAGATCACAGTGGCGGAATCTGTGGGTGTGGAGCACCGTGCCGGATACTTTGACCAGGCGGGGCTGCTTCGGGACATGTTTCAGAATCATATGCTTCAGATGCTGAGCATGGTGGCCATGGAGCCGCCGTCTTCCTTTGAGGCCAATGATGTGCGAATCGAAAAGATCAAGCTGCTTAAGTCGATCCGACCTTTTTCAGAGGGTGGGCTCCGGGAGTTAGTGGTCCGGGGACAGTACGGCCAGGGCCGTGTTGATAACAGGAGTGTGCCGGGGTATACAGAGGAAAACGGAATTTCTACAAACTCTTCGACCGAAACATTCGTGGCTGCAACGTTTTTTGTGGACAACTGGCGGTGGCGGGGTGTTCCCTTTTACCTGCGTGCCGGTAAGCGGATGGCGTCCAGGCTGAGCCGGATTGTGATTGAATTTAGAGAGGTTCCTTATTCTATTTTTTCAACATCAGGCAGAGGGTATCCCAAACCCAATGTCCTGGTTCTTAAGATTCAGCCGCATGAGGGGGTTTCGCTTCGTATCCAGGCCAAGCAGCCGGGTGCCAAGTTGTGCATGGGGCCGGTGGATCTGAACTTTTCCTATGGAGATCTTTTTGGCGACCGGCCTCCGGAAGCGTATGAACGGCTGCTGCTTGATGCCATGACCGGGGATCAGACGCTCTTTATCTACAGCGAGTCTATTGAACAGGCCTGGTCGATTCTTGATCCGGTGCTGACTGCCTGGCAGGCGTCGGATGCCGGCAGGCAGCTTCCGTTATTCGCCTATCCGGCCGGATCCTGGGGGCCAGCGGAATCGGAACGAATTCTTGCGGGTGCGGGGCATACATGGTACAGAATTTAGTTTTTTGGGGATACAAGTAATGACTGAATATTTCAATATTGTTGTGGGCGGTGAAGCCGGGCAGGGACTGCTCACGGTTGGCAACATCCTGTCAAAGGCGCTGGTTCGATGCGGATATCACATTCTTGTGACCAAGTCCTATATGTCTCGGATCCGCGGGGGGCATAATACCTTTGCCATCCGTGCGGGCAATACACCGGTGCCCGGGCCGCAGGAGCAGATCGATCTGCTGGTGGCCTTAAACAACGAGACCGCGGACTTTCATCGGGACGAACTGAGTGCCAGCGGCAGGATTATCTGTGATGGCTCCAGCGGCGCAGAGGGTGAGGCCATTGTCAGCGCTCCTCTGTCAGAACTGGGCGGAAAGAAGACCGCCAATATCGCGGCGCTGGGCGTGATCAGCGGGCTGTTGGGTCTGGATACGGAAGTCGTACTCGGTACCATGACTGACACCTTCGGGGCCAAACACCCGGAGATGGAAGAGGCAAACCGTTCAGCCTTTGCGCAGGGGCGTGAGTGGGCTGAGAACAACGGCGGGGCTGTGGAGAAATTATTTCAACCTGAGAATCCGGAAAAACGAATGATGTTTGACGGAAACCAGTCGATTGCTCTGGGCGCTGTATCTGCGGGTGTCAAATTCTGTTCTTTTTATCCCATGACGCCGGCGACATCCATTGTGCAGAGTCTGGTGGATTTCAAAGACAAGGCCGGTCTGGAGGTGCTTCAGGTTGAGGATGAAATTGCAGCTGTTAACATGGCCCTGGGCGCTGCCTTTGCAGGCAAACCCGCGATGTGCGCTACATCCGGCGGCGGTTTTGCGCTGATGACCGAGGGCGTAAGTCTGGCCGGCATTACCGAGACACCGATTGTGATTGCGGTTGCGCAGCGGCCCGGGCCGGCCACAGGTCTTCCCACCCGGACCGAGCAGTCGGATCTGGAGTTTGTGCTGCGGGGCGGACATGGGGAGTTCCCGAGGGCCGTCTATGCACCGTCAACGGTTGAGGATTGCTTCCATGTTACCCGCAAGGCATTTGAAGTGGCAGAGAATTATCAGGGGTCGACGTTTGTGCTGACCACGCAGTATCTGGCGGATTCACTTCGATCTGTGGATCCCATGGACGAGTCCGATTTTGACCCGGTCTGTCCGAAACTGGCATCTCCCGATGAGGTGGCTGTGCCGTATGAACGCTTTGCATTTACAGAATCGGGTGTTTCACCCAGGCTGGCGCCGGGAATGTCAGCGCACGTAGTTGTTGCGGACAGTGATGAGCATACTCCGGACGGACATATTACCGAAGATCTGGATGTCCGCGTACGCATGGTTACCAAAAGACTGAAGAAGGAGGAAGGGATCAGACGCGACGTGCTGCCGCCCGAATTTTACGGTCCGGATTCGCCGGAACAGATACTGGTAACCTGGGGATCTGCGTTTGGTGCTGCAAAGGAGGCATGCGATATGCTGAATGCAGAGGGGTTGAGTACAGGTGTGCTCAACTTTACTCAGGTCTGGCCGCTGGTTCCGGAACTCTTTCTGGACCGGCTGGAAGACGCAGAGACCGTTATCTTTGTTGAAGAGAATGCAACCGGTCAGTTTCGCAGACTGATCAGAAGTGAGACCGGATTTAATGGTACCGGCGCGATTCTTCGCTTTGACGGACTGCCGATGAGCGCTGGTTATATCATGAACTATCAAGAGAATGAGGGATCCAATGGTAACTAAGAACGATTTCGGAAATTATGAGACTGCCTGGTGCCCGGGGTGCGGTAATTTTCAGATTATTGACAGTGTCAAGGATGCGCTGGTAGAGCTGGAGCTGGAGCCCTCGGATGTGCTTTTTGTCTCGGGTATCGGCCAGGCGGCCAAGGCTCTGCATTACATGACGGTCAATGGTTTTGACGGTCTGCATGGACGGGCACTGCCGCCGGCTGCCGGCGCCAAGCTGGCAAACCCCGAACTTACGGTCATCGCTGAGAGCGGGGATGGCTGCAGTTACGGCGAGGGCGGCAATCACTTTCTGGCTGCGATCCGGCGCAACGTGGATATTACGCTGATTGCACACGACAACCAGATTTACGGTCTGACCAAGGGGCAGGCCAGCCCGACATCCTCCCGGGGGCATGTGACCAAGGCGCAGCCGGACGGGGCGGAGTCCGAACCCTTTAACCCTGTTGCGGTTGCTGTGGCCATGGATGCAGGATTTGTGGCACGCAGCTTCTCCGGTATGAAGGAACTGACCACCCGGATGATTGTCGAAGCAGTGCGGCACAAGGGCTTTTCCCTGGTGGACGTACTCCAGCCATGCGTTTCGTTTAACAAGGTCAATACGTTTGCATGGTACAAGAAGCGTTGTACAGAGATCGAAGAGGGGTATGATCCCTCCGACCGTGAAGCAGCACTCAAGAAAGCCTGTGAATGGGGTGACAGTATTCCTGTGGGCGTGATTTACCGAAGCGGCAGAAAACGCCTTGAGCCTGCAGCGGGTGAACCTGCGGGCTCCCACAGGGAAATGGTAACCGGATTACTCAACCAATTTTATTGAACTGGAGGTTTGTGATGGCAGATATCAGCGAAGTTGTTGATTCAGGAGTTCAGATGGAGAAGGACGGAGTCGAATTTTATTCCAAACTGGCGGAGTCTGCGACAAACCCGCTGGCCCGGCAGATGTTCGAGTCGTTTGCCCAGGATGAAAAGAATCACGTCATCTGGCTGGAAAAACTGGCGGCCAGGGAGGATGTTGAGGTCGAGGAACCTGAACAGGTTTACGCGCGGCTGCGGGATATTTTTCAGAACGCGCCGGATGATCTCAAAGAGACGGCAAAGGCGTCTGAAGATGATACCCAGGCCTTGAAGATCGCGATTGGCATGGAAGTCAAGTCCAAGCAAGCGTATGAGAAATGGGCCGAAGAACTCGACGATCCCCAGGCCGCAGCCCTGTGTAAAAAACTGGCTCAGTTTGAGGAAATGCACAGACAGGCGTTTGTAAATACCGAGGAATACCTGAACCGGACTGGTGACTGGTTTATGAAGGAAGAGCGCTGGATGTTTGACGGCGGTTGAGAAGGGAAACGGTCAATGGTCTATAGTCTATGGTCGATGGCTGGAAGATGAAACGAAATTTTAATAGGTATCGGTATCGTCTTTTTCCGCAGAACAGATCGTATTGACCATCGACTCTGTAAGTCTGGAGCTTTTTAATTACATCACTCTTTAACCCGGAGTTTGAAAAATGGCATCATATGAAGCAGTCAAGGTTTCGGAGAATGTCTACTGGGTGGGTGCCATTGACTGGGGTGTCCGTGATTTCCACGGATACCTTACGCAGCGCGGAACCACCTATAACGCCTACCTCGTGACCGGCAGCGAGTCGGTGCTTGTTGATACGGTCAAGGGACCGTTTTACGGTGAGATGATGAGCCGGATCTCCTCGGTTATGGAGCCCGGGGATATTACGCATGTGATTTCCAATCATTCGGAAATGGATCACTCCGGGAACCTGGCGCATGTTCTTCATGCGATCCAGCCGGAAACAGTCTACGCGTCCAAGCTGGGCAAGAAGAATTTGCAGGAGCATTTCGGAATCGGTGAGAGTATCACGGAGGTGGCGGATGGAGAGTGTCTGGACTTGGGCGGGAATAAATTCACTTTTGCCGAGACTCGAATGCTGCACTGGCCGGACAGCATGATCACTTATTTTTATAACGACAGCCTTCTCTTTTCCCAGGACGGATTTGGAATGCACCTGGCCACCTACGAACGGTTTGCAGATGAGGTTGACAAACCGATCCTTGATTATGAAGCGGCCAAGTATTATGCCAACATTCTTACTCCCCTGGCACCGATTGTTACAAAGTCCATTGACAAGCTTCTGTCATTGAACCTGGATCTCAAGGTGATTGCACCGGATCACGGACCGATCTGGCGGGAGAACATTACAGAGATTGTGGAGAAATACCAGACGTGGGCACAGCGTGAGACCGTGAACAAAGCGGTCGTGACATATGATACCATGTGGGGAAGCACTGAACAGATGGCCAAGGCGATTTCCGAGGGACTTCACCAGGGAGGACTGAAGGTTGTGACCATGCCGCTCAAGGGATGTCATCGAAGCGATATTGCAACTGAACTGCTGGACGCAAAACTGCTGGCTGTTGGTTCGCCTACAATCAACAATCAAATTTATCCGACCGTTGCGGATCTGATGACCTACACGGCTGGTTTGAAGTTCGGCGGGCTGGCAGCAACGTCTTTCGGATCGTTCGGATGGAGTGGTGAAGCTGTTGGCACGCTTAAAGGAATAGTCGAAGGAATGAAAGCCTCGTATGTCGGTGATGGACTGAAAGTGAAGTTTGTGCCGGATGCGCAGGCACTGGAAGAATGTCGGAAATACGGTATGGATCTGGCCGCTCAGGTCTGTTCAGAAAAATCCTGAGATTATCTTGCATTCACGTTGTTTTGAGTATATACTATTTTTTAACAGTTTTATTGAGGAGATGGTTTGATGGAGAAATTCGAATGCACACTTTGCGGATATGTGTATGACCCTGAAAAAGGTGATCCGGAGAATGATGTGGCCGAAGGAACTTCTTTTGCAGATGTTCCCGACGAATGGGTCTGTCCGGTCTGCGGTGCCGGCAAAGAGGATTTTGAACAGGTTTGAACTTTACTGAACCAAGGGTTTAAGGAGTTGTGGAATGTCAGATCAGATAACGGAGCTTAATGAGGGTAACTTTGAATCAGTTACATCCAGTGGAGTGACGCTTGTGGATTTCTGGGCTCCCTGGTGTGGCCCCTGTCAGATTCAGGGCAAGATCGTTGACGAACTTCCGGCCAGGGTCGGGGACAAGGCAACCATCACAAAGCTGAACGTGGACGAAGCACAGTCCATTGCTGCCAAGTATCGTGTGATGAGTATTCCCACGATTATTATTCTCAAGGACGGGGAAGTTGCGAAGCAGTTCGTGGGTGTGCAGCAGGAAGATACACTCATGGCAGCGATTGACAAAGCTGCTGAATAAAAATGGTCGGTATCAATTAAAACATGACAGACGAATATGATATCGATTACGATATCAACTGTGAAAAGAACTTCAGTAACGATAATATATACAGCCAGTCGGCGGACCGATGCATATACGGATCGCCGGCTGCAGGTTTTTCATATTTGCGTCTTTTATTCTCAATTATTCAAATCAGACAGACCTTCAGCACTATTCTTACGGATCGGATAACAGCATTATTGCTGGTAAGAAACTGTCGATCAAGGGTTTGTATAGAAATGTCAGTACGTTGGCATGATTTTTGATATAGTTTGCACAGAAATTAACTTATTTGAATGAGATTCCAATGATTGTTAAAATTCTGATTGTAACAGGTGCTGCAGCAGCAGGGGCTGTGATTGGTTATTATGGGAAATGCGCAGGGGGTACATGAGGGATTACATCCTCTCCGGGTTCCGGAGCCTTGTTCGGTGCTTTTTTCGGGCTGATGATCTCAATAATGATCACCGGAAATCAGACACCGCCATTAAAACCAAGTCCTCACCTGGTTCAGGTTGCTAATCTGACAGATCTTGACAGTCTGTTATCCGATAATGATGTCGTACTGGTTGATTTTTATGCAGACAGGTGCGGACCGTGTAAGAGACTCAAACCCACCATTCACCAGCTTGCAGATGAATATGAAGGAAAAGCTGTGATTGCAGCTGTTAATGTGGACAATGCCGGAGATGCCGCTCAGAAGCATGGAGTGAATGGCATTCCGGATGTACGGATATTCAAAGGAGGTGAGCAGCAAAAAGCCTTTGTGGGGGCACGGAATAAATCAGACTACAAAAAAGTGCTGGATAAACTTATTGCGGAGTGAGGGTACTGACATGCCGCTGTATGAGTATGAATGTTCCGGATGCGGAATAAAATTTGAAAACCTGATGCGCTCGTCATCCGAATCCAGGCCCAAGTGCCCGGAATGCAATTCCAGAAAGACCCGGAAACTGCTTTCAACCTTCAGTGCCGCAAACCCGCAGAACCGGCTGCCCTGTGCAAAAGGGGCGTGCAACACGGGCGTGTGTCCGTCAGATGTTTGTCATTCAGGAAGGTGCCCTCCCAGGTAGAACAGGCAGAATCTAAAGGAGTAAATCATGGAAATCAAGAAAAAGACAACCGAATTTTCCGTATCACGACCGGGAGCTGTAACTGCGTTCATGCTCGCGCTTACGCTTCTGCTGGCAGCAGTGGCAGCGTTGCCAAGTCTCTGGCCTCAGACGTTTCCTTTTCTTCACTCCCTGAAGGTGGATACTGATCCGGAGAACATGCTTCCCGAGCATGAACCGGTTCGGGTCTTTCACGACGAAATGAAAAAGGAGATGGCGCTTTATGACATGATTGTGCTGGGAGTCGTCAATGAAAAACACCCGAACGGCGTTTTCAATCCCGACTCGCTCAAACGGATATATGAACTGACCGAATTTGCCAAAGGACTTCAGTGGACGGATGGCAACAAAGAGATGGGTGTGATCCGCAAGGACATTATTGCACCGTCAATGGTGGACAGCATTGAGCATAAGTCCGGTATGCTCAAGTTTGAATGGCTGATGCGCGCGCCCCCGGAGACAGAGGAAGATGCGCTGGCAATCAGGGAAAAGGCCAGAAGGATCCCGTTTCTTGACGGGACACTGGTGTCAGAAGATGGAAAGGCTCTGGCCGTATATCTGCCTTTGACCTCCAAGAATGTCAGCTACCAGGTGTATGAGAAACTCAATGCAAAGATTGATGAGTTTGACGGCGAGGATGAATTTTATATTACCGGTCTGCCGGTCGCCGAGGATACATTCGGTGTGCAGATGTTTGTGCAGATGGCCGTGTCCGCACCAGTGGCCATGCTGATCATCTTTCTGCTTATGCTTTACTTCTTTCGCAAACTGGTGCTGATCATTTCTCCCATGATCGTGGCTATGGTCTCTGTCATCTGCACCATGGGACTGCTGATTGCAACCGGCAACACCGTACACATTATGAGCTCCATGATTCCGATTTTTATCGTGCCCATCGCTGTACTGGATGCCGTGCATATCCTGTCCGACTTTTTTGACCGCTATCAGGAGACCCGTGACCGGAGAAAGACCATTACCGCAGTGATGGAGACACTCTTTACGCCAATGCTCTACACCTCCCTGACCACAGCCGTGGGGTTTGCGTCCCTGGCCCTGACGCCCATTCCACCGGTCCAGGTTTTCGGTATTTTCATCGCCTTTGGCGTAATGGTGGCCTGGCTGACTACAATCCTCTTTATCCCAGCGTATGTCATGTTCATTCCCTCATCATGGCTGGAACACTTCGGGCATGATCATGAGAGCGAAGAGGGGTCCAGGGGGCTGATGAACCGGGTACTCAAGCGAACCGGTTATTTGACAACCAAATTCAGTGCTGTGATTATTGTTGTGATGATCGCCGTGATCGCCGGTGCGGTCTTTGGCATGCTCAAGATTAATGTCAACGACAACCCAATCAACTGGTTTGAGGAGAAACACCCGATTCGCAAGGCAGACCGGGTGCTTAATAAACACTTTGGCGGAACCTACATGGCCTATTTGAGTTTCAGTGCGGAGTCAGCGACCCAGGTGGATGATGCCTTTCTCCGTCAGCTGAAAGAGCAGTCAACGAAAGCTGCCCGTCGACTCAAGGAAGACGGGTATGAGAAAGCGGAGGAGGTCTTTCAGGCGCTGGACAAAGAGATGGATTCTGCAGCCTCAAAAGCGGATTCAAGAATCCTCTTTTTCAAACAGTTGATCGATCTGACTCGCACAAGTGAAGAAGCTGCCGGTGATGATTTTGAAGAAGCGGACGCCTGGAAAGAAGCGCAGCTTTTTCTCGAAAAGGAGCAACTGCGCAGTCATGTTTTCAAGGATCCGGAAGCACTCAAATACATCGCAGCGGTGCAGGACTATCTGTTGACAACCGGTGTGGTGGGCAAGTCCAATTCACTGACAGATATTGTCCGCACAGTCTACCGCGACCTGGTGAGCGGTCAGGAAAAAGACTTTCGTGTTCCGGACAACGCTTCAGGCGTGGCCAGCTGCCTGATCCAGTACCAGAACAGTCACCGTCCCGATGACCTCTGGCACCTGGTAACCCCGGATTATAAAAAAACCGTGGTCTGGGTGCAGCTGAAACAGGGTGACAACAGTGCCATGCAGAAAGTCGTTGATTCCGTTAGCACCTTTGTTAAGGAAAATCCACCCCCACTTTCCATCACGTCACAGTGGTTCGGCTTGACGTACATCAATGTGATCTGGCAGGAGAAAATGGTCGGCGGAATGCTCAATGCCTTTATCGGCAGTTTTATCATGGTCTTTCTGATGATGACTCTTCTGTACCGGTCCGCGCTGTGGGGAATGCTCTGTATGATTCCATTGACAGCAACCATTTCCGTTATTTATGGTGTGATCGGCCTGGCGGGCAAGGATTATGACATGCCTGTGGCTGTGCTCAGCTCACTGAGTCTGGGGCTGGCAGTGGATTATGCGATCCACTTTCTGTCACGAAGCAGGGAGATTCGTTCGGAAAAAGGTTCATGGAAGGAGGCAGTTGCTCCGGTGTTTGGTGAACCGGCTCGTGCCATTGTCAGAAACGTGATTGTGGTGGGTGTCGGTTTCCTGCCCCTGATTCTGGCTCCGCTGGTTCCGTATCAGACGGTGGGAATCTTTATCGCAGCCATACTGGTCACCGCGGGTGTTGCAAGCCTGCTCATCCTTCCGGCCATGATTACGGCTTTGGAAAAGTGGCTTTTTCCGCAGACATCTGCTCGGAAACTGACATGCAAGTGTGGTACCTGCTTCTTTTCCGTGATCGCGATTGTGGCACTGGTTTTGATAAATATTCCGAAAATACAGAATCCGACCGTGTGGACCTGGTTGAGTCTGTCGTTGATCGCAGTGCTTGCTGCACTGTGCTGCATTCTGTCGCGGAGAAAGGGTTGCAGTGATTAACTGCAGTCGATGGTCGATGGTCTATAGTCTATGGCTAGCTGCAAAAAGCAAAACCGAGAATGAATAACAGATAAAGAGTAATCAATTTTAAGGAATGGAAAGATGAAAAAAATGAGGTTGGTGAAATTGATGGTTGCAGCAGGATTTGTTTTTGTTTGTGCCTGTATTGTCCGTGCAGATGAAAATGCTGAGAAGTCAGCACCGGCAAAAGAAAAACTGTCGGTCCGGGAGATTGTGGAAAAGACCAATCAGGTCTCCTATTACCAGGGAAAGGACGGCAGCGCCAAAGTCAAAATGGCGATTACCGACAATCAGGGTCGGGAGCGAAACCGGGAGTTTACGATTCTTCGGTGGGATCAGCCCGCACCGGACAGCAAGGGCGGAGATGCATATTGCGGTAACCAGAAATTTTACGTCTACTTTACCCGGCCTGCAGATGTGAACAAGATGGTTTTTATGGTATGGAAGAAGACCGAGGGCGATGATGACCGCTGGCTGTATATGCCGGCACTGGACCTGGTTAAACGGATTGCGGCTTCGGACAAGCGTACCAGTTTTGTGGGATCGAACTTTTTTTATGAAGATGTCTCCGGAAGAAGCATTGAGGCAGACAACCATGAACTTGTGGAAACAAGTGCCAATTATTACGTACTCAAGAATACGCCCAAAAAGGCTGGTGAAGTCGAGTTTGCCTATTACAAGATGTGGATTCACAAAACCAGCTTTTTGCCGATCAAAACCGAATACTATGATAAGGATGGTAAAGCGTATCGCCGTTATACCGCACTCAAGGTTGAACCGATCCAGGGATTCAAAACCATAACCAAGTCCATGATGGAGGATCTGGCCGGGGGCGGCAAGACCGTGATGACCTATGATGAGGTTAAGTACAACATCGATATTCCGGAGGATGTTTTCACGGAGCGGTATCTGAGACGCGCCCCGCGCAAGTATCTTCGCTGATTATTTTTCCGCATGGATCTGCGAAAAAATCGTTTCGTTATTGCAATCGTCTCTCGATTTTTTCTGAATATTGGGTTCGATGTCGATTGCGATACCGATATCGATACCGAGTAAGCGTTGATGTATGATAACTTTAATATCAATAGTGAGAAGAGTGATATGAAATATTATCAAATTCTATTTTTAGTTCTCTGTCTTTTGCTGTTCAATACACTGAATGCTGAGGAGCCTGCCCTGCCCGAGGGTCTGGGAGGGGAAACAGCAAAAGACGAACCCGCACTTCCCTCCGGACTGGGTGGTAAATCGGAAGAGAGCACAGGTGAACCTGGTTTGCCTTCGGGACTGGATAGCGCAAGCGATCCTGCTCTTCCGGAAGGCCTTGGTGAGGAATCAGCCCCAAAGAAGGCAGTGAAATCCAACGTTGAGTATCCGAGCCTGCTGGATGAAATTCCGCTTAATATTACGGGATTCTGGGATACGCGGTTCGGAGGACGTCTTCAGGAGGATCCGAATCAGCGCCAGGCATCCATCGGCGAAACCCGTCTTCAGCTGGAGATGGAAAAGGGCAAAACCGGTATTCTCCTTAAAGGAGCTGTGGATTTTGTCTTTGATCCTGTGCAGGAAAAATACCGGGCGGATCTGGAAACCGGCAAAGGATGGCTGGATCTCCGGGAACTCAACATGACGATCAGCCCTTTTTCATTCATGGATCTCAAACTCGGCAGGCAGATCCTGACCTGGGGAACCGGTGATATGATCTTTATCAACGATATGTTCCCCAAAGACTGGCAGTCGTTCTTTATCGGCAGAGACGATGCCTATCTGAAGGCACCGTCTGATACGGTCAAATCATCCTTTTTTTCATCCGTCGTAAATCTGGATTTTGTCATATCCCCCAGGTTTGACGCTGACCGGTACATCCAGGGAGAACGGATCTCCTACTGGAATGCCTTTCTGGGCAGACGCGCCGGACGCCGAGACACCTTCCGAGCACGCAGCCAGAACAAGTGGTTTGACGACTACGAGTATTCCTGGAGACTCTACCGGAATTTCAGCGGCAGAGAGCTGGCCCTGTACGGGTATCGCGGGTTCTGGAAAAGCCCGGGCGGCTTTGATCCCTTTTCCTTGGCAGCGGTCTTTCCGCGACTGGCTGTCTACGGTGCAAGCTTTCGGACTACGCTTCTGGGCGGGATTGGGAATGTTGAAGTCGGGTACTACGATTCCATGGATGACCGTGACGGGGACAATCCGTTTCTGAATAATGATGAGATGCGCATTCTGCTGGGTTATGAGCGGGAACTGATGACCGATTTTACCGGTGCTTTCCAGTACTATGTTGAGTACATGATGGACTATGAAGCGTATCAGGATACACTGCCTCCGGGATTGAACGAGCGCGATGAACTGCGCCATGTGATTACGGTCCGTCTGACCCGCAGGCTTCTGAACCAGGATATGACTGTTTCGCTCTTTGCCTACTTCTCGCCCTCGGATATGGATGCGTATCTTCGGCCAAAGGTTCATTATAAATTCAGTGACCGGCTGGCGGGTGAGATCGGCGGCAATATATTTGCCGGTAATGAGGACCATACTTTTTTCGGCCAGTTTGAAAAAAATACCAACCTCTATGCTGCTCTCCGTCTGTATTTCTAAGTCGGCATTACGGAAAGGAGTCTTTAAATGAGAACCAACGACTGGATCCATACGATTGCCGGACTCTTTATTCTGGGAAGTCTGGCTCTGGCAACGTGGGTGCATCCCTATTTTATATACGTTACAGCATTTGTGGGGCTGAATCTCTTTCAGTACGGAATTACAAGATTCTGTCCCATGGCAATGATCCTGCGTAAGTTCGGTGTGCAGGATTGAGCCCCTGCCACAGGCTTTCCAGAAAGGAAATCCAGGCGGAGCTCGAATTTCTGTACCGGTTTTACAATCACCGGAAATACGTTCATCCGGACCCACTGGAATTTCTATATCAGTATCCGGAACGAAGAGACCGGGAAATTGCCGCACTGATCGGATCATCGCTTGCCTATGGCCGGGTCAGATTGATTGTTGCCAATGTCGGAAAAATTCTGGATACGCTCGGACCCAATCCACACTGTTTTCTTACGGAAACCCGTCCGTCTGAAATTCGCAGAATGCTGCGCGGATTTAAGTACCGCTTTACAACAGCAAACCAGATGGCTGGTCTGCTCTGCGGTATTCGGAAAATGATTCTGGAACATGGTTCGATCTACGAGTTCTTTCTTAAAGCCTTTGATTCAGCTGGGAGTTCAGCTGACCGACCGCGAATCCTTGGTGCTCTCAGATGTTTTGCAGAAGAGCTCTGCGGCGGGAAGTACAACAGCCTGATTCCGGATCCGTCAAAAAACAGCGCCTGCAAACGACTTCACCTCTTTCTCAAGTGGATTGTGCGGCACGACCGGGTGGATCCCGGTGGATGGGATGGTATTTCTCCATCTGAGCTGATTGTGCCGCTGGACACCCATATGTATCAGACAGGCCGGGTCATGGGATTTACAAAACGCAAACAGGCGGATTTGAAGGCAGCACTGGAAATCACTGAAGGCTACCGCAGGATCGCACTGGATGATCCAGTCAAGTTTGACTTTGCGGTCACTCGTCTGGGCATCCGCCGCGGTATGGAAGACCATGAACTTGAAAAAAACAGACTCTATCAGTTGACATACGGAAAAGAGAGTTAGGTAATGCTTTTTATTTATGAACTATGGAATATATTTACAGAGATGGCGCCGTACCTGCTGTTTGGGTTTTTGATCGCAGGCGTTCTCTCTGTTCTTATCCGGCCGGAGAGTGTGGAAAAACACCTGGGCGGACAGGGGGTGTGGCCAATTATCAAGGCTGCTGTACTGGGTGTTCCGCTTCCGCTCTGTTCATGCGGAGTGATTCCGGTGTCTGCTTCCCTGCGAAGGCACGGGGCCGGACGGGGTGCGTTTATTGCTTTTCTGATTTCCACACCTCAGACCGGGGTTGACAGCGTTCTGGTGACCCTGAGTCTGCTGGGGCCGGTCTTTGCGGTCTTCCGTCCGCTGATTGCACTGATCAGCGGAATTGTCGGCGGATTGCTCTGTTCAGGGGAGCCTCCCGGAGAAAAGGAAGGCGATGTCCCGGAGAGGTGTACAGATGACTGTTGTGATGAAGAGAGAGGAAGCCGATTTAAACGGATCATTACATACGGATTTGTTACGCTGCCGCGGGATATTGGTTTCAGTCTTCTGGTGGGGCTTGTTCTTTCCGCACTGATCTCTGTCCTGGTACCAAACGATTTTTTTGTGGGACGTCTGGGTTCCGGGATTGTGGGTATGCTGCTCATGCTGGTTCTTGGGATTCCGGTTTATGTCTGCGCCACCGCTTCCATACCTATCGCCGCTGCACTTATGATAAAGGGCGTGAGCCCGGGCGCAGCACTGGTCTTCCTTATGACCGGTCCGGCCACCAATGCGGCCAATCTGGCAATGATCTACCGGGTGACATCGGGTAAGACACTCCTGCGGTACTTGACTGCGGTTGCGGGATCTGCACTTGCAGCAGGATTCTTTTTTGATTATGTGCTGAAGATTTCCCCGCCTTTTTCAGCTGCATCTGACATGGAGATGGGTTCGGGTGCCCTTGGAAATGTTTTTGGTCTGGTCCTGCTTGCTGTGCTGCTCTACTCAATCGTCGGAGCAAAGCGCAAACAAAATCCCGGTCACGAAGATCTCGAACACGGTTCCCATGGCCATACGTCTGCGGAAGAGATCGTTCTGGAAGTAAACGGTATGTCCTGCAGTCACTGCGCAGATACGGTCCGCAAAAGCCTGATGGAAGCACCGGGTGTTCAGTCCGTGGACGTTGATTTGAAATCAGGCCGCACAGTAATAACCGGTAATCACCTTGAAATTGATTCTTTGATTTGTACAATAAGGGAGCTTGGCTATACAGCCTGTGAAACCAATTTATTCCAGGGAGACAACTAATGGAAGCACCGCAGACAAAGGATATTCCGGCATGCCGTGTTATCGCAATCAACCATACCGGCAGTCATGATGAGATCGGCGACATGTACCGAAAGCTGATCCAGTGGGCAAAAGAGAAGAATGTGGAATCAGCAGGTTCCATGTTTACGGTTTTTCTCAGCAACCCTGAAAACTTCAGTGACCGGTCAGGCGAATTTGAAGTCTGTATGCCGGTATCCGGTGATGTACAGGCTGAAGGTGATGTTACTCTTAAAGACATTGAGCCTTGCACTGCAGCTTCGGTGGTTGTAGAGGGATGTTATGAACGCATTCCGGCCCGGTATGTGGAGCTGCTTGCATGGCTGCCTATTCAGGGATTAACGCCTGCGGGCTATCCGCGGGAGATTTACCTTAAAGGGCCGAAGAAAGACGGCAGCGGAAACCCGGATGAATTTCAGACCGAGATCCTGATTCCCGTGGAATAAGTCTATATATATACGCTTGTCTGTTTTTTTTTGCGGTATTGGGTGGGGGCGAGTCCGGTAATCTTTTTGAATACATTGGCAAAGTAGTTCTGGTTGCAGAAGCCGGTCAGTACTGTAATCCGGTTGATGGACAGGGACGAATATTCGAGAAGGTTTTTTGCCCGCTGGATGCGCGCGTTGATCAGAAACCGGTGAAAGGAAACACCGGTCTGTTCGGCGAATACATGCGCGAATCGCGACGGACTCAGGTGGACGGCTGCGGCTGCATCTCGTACGGTCACGGATTGATTGAGATGGGAATTGATGTATTCAATGGCTCTTTTGACTCTCGGTGCATATCCAGCGTCTATGACTTCCTGAACAGCCATGAGTTCAGCGATGCCGGTAATATTCGTCAGCATCATCTGTATGATCAGCCCGATATCCAAGAGCTGTTTACGGGTCATGACCGGAAGATCGTGTTTGACCCTTTCCTTTTCCTTTCTCAGAATAACCGGTCCGGCAAAGACCGTACCCATATGCTGAACCCCGGAGATGATCGGCACAACCACCTCCCATATATTGGCATGGCATGTCTTAATAAAGGGTTTGCGTTCTCTTCCCTCTTTTTCAGTGGCATCACAGACATCATCCCGGGTGCACAAAACCTGTTTTTCGCTTTTGACGCTCAGACAGAAGGGGTGGCGGTGGAACCGGAAAGCAGAATCCAGAAGGCGATTCTTCCGGTAGGAAGAGAAGCCCGTGATGTCGTGTATGCACAGGGTCAGGCACGTGATGTTTTCCAGGACGTGCAGCGCCCTGGAAAAGCGTTCAAAGCGTTTTCGAACCAATTGTATGTTTTCTGAACGTTTTGCCATGATGCTTATCGGGTATACGATTACCGTGAATTCAGATGAAACAATTATACAGATTCTCATGCAAATGAACAGCGGGAAAATGCGGGGAATATATAAAAAAACAGCCGGATGGATTCAGCCATCCGGCTGTTTGTCAGGTGCATTTCTGTTTGCTGACAGTCAATTAGAATGTACGGCCACCGTCAGGGTTAAAGTCGAGCTTGAAGGTGACGGTCCAGTCACCGGTCTGTGCGTCCCGGCTGGTGGAAACCACGGTTACTTTACCGTAGTATCCGGCTTCATTGAGTGTGGCATAGACCGCAGTACCGCTGGTTACTGATGAAACGTCATACCGGTTGCTGTACGTATCATTGCTGTAATCGTATTCGGGCAGAACGTATCCGCTGGACGGTGCTTCGGTCAGACTGTCAAAGGTGGCTCCGCTGACCAGCTGAATGCCGTGGACCGTAGTTGTAGTGCCTCCACCGGGGGTGTCGTGATGAAAGGACATGGGGCCTCCAATGTGCAGCGTTTCGGCTGTTTTGTTGTTGTAGAAGACCAGATCGGAAGCCTGAACCATCTGATACATACTGCTTATTGAGCCCAGGGCCAGAAGCAGACCTGTCTGGTCTGTGTCCGCGTCAATGGTAATGGTCATCTGTACGCTGGTTTGACCGGTCTCAGGTTTGGCGAACGAAAGCGTGAGGTTGCCCAGAGAGACCGTTGCAGAATCAGCGATGGCCTTGCTGCCCAGAGATTCTCTGCGGTTGGGCAGAACCGCTTCCAGGTTGGCGCTGTATCCTCTGCGTGCCCGCAGGGAAAAGTTACCGCTGGCATCCGTGATGGCCTGATAGGTGAATCCATATCCGACACCGGTTAGTTTGACCAGGGCATAGGACGCCGGAGTGGTTCCGTCGGAATAGACAACGGTTCCGGTTACGGTTGCCACTTCTTCGGGGACATCGGCATTCCAGGTGGAGAAGTGGGAGACCGTACCGGAATAGTAGGACTTGTCACCGGAGAGTGTTGCGGTTCCCTCTTCCTTCCAGAGACTTGTGGATGTGTCAAAGTACCAGAGCGGAATCGTGGCCGGTGCTGTGGCTTGTGAAGCGGTAGGCACGGGAATCCGGATTGTCGCAGTTGAACCGGTCTTAATGTTCAGAGCGTTTCCCTGGCTGTCTGTAAACTCGACGCTCATGGCACCGTAAGAGACAATGCTGCTTTCAGACTGATCCGTCCGGATCGCCTGCATGGTACCCGGGAATGCGTCAATTCCGGCGTTGCCGCCGTTGGTTGTTGCCTGGGTAACATCAATGGGCTGGATAAAAGACATGACCTGGCCGGTGGCTGCATTTCCGTCGGCATCTTCCAGGGAATTCGCTGTCAGTTCCACTTCACCGGCTGCATCAGCTGTTGTTACGCTGCCATTGGTATTCAAAGTGACCGCGGCCGTGGGATCAAAAGTCTTTCCGTATGCCGCACTCAGGGTGAAATCAAGACGTGCTGTCTCGGTTGCCTTCAGAGTGATGCGGTTGGCGGACGGGAAGAGGCGGTATGTATTGCCCCACTGGTCCTGCTTGACTCCCTGGGGGGATACGGAAATGACAAGCTCTTCATTCACAGGAAGATTATAGAATGCGTAACGTCCCAGGGAATCAGTCGTTGCGCTCTCAACAACGGTTGTGGGAGCGGAGGCTTTGGCCGCCGTGACTGTCACTCCGGAGACTGCCGGGGCATTGCCCGAGGACTTGTCCAGTACCGAACCCATGAGCGTGGAATCAGTGATGGACTGGTTTGCAGCCGCTCCGCCGCCTGTTGTTGTACTGCTGCTTCCACTGCTTCCGCCGCATCCTGCTGCCCAGAAAATGGCAACGCATCCAGCAGCAAACACACAAAATAACTGCCAACTTAAACTCATCTTACGCATACGATGAAACCTCCAAAAAAATTGATCAGGCCTTGGTATTGGGTAACCCTGGCCATTAAAGAAAAAGAAAACACACCGAATGTCTTGAATTGCGAATATTGTTTTATGTCTGATTGCTACCGAAAAAAAAGAGAACAACGCAGAAATGCGTGAATCAGATGGTACGCTGTAAAATATGCAGATATAATATACCGTAAAAGCCGTTTGTCAATATATAAAATGAAAAATTTCTTTATAATAGATAAAAAATGTGCATGAATAAGTGATATATAGCGTAAGTCATTGACATGAAACAGTTAACGAATGCTGGTTGAGCAGATGAAATGTAAGCCCATTCGAACAGAGGCTGCTTTCATAATTGCTGAATCAGTAAACAGGGAATTGGAGGTCAGGTCAGGCCTTTTCCTTTGATTGACTCTCCGCTCTGAGAAAGGAGTAGCATGTCCTAAACAGATCGTGGATCACGGAAAATATTTCAAATTGTTTTAAGGCAGTCATCACGTACATGGATCAGAGCAAGATCAATAATGTTCATTGGGAATATGAGAATGATTTTTCCCTTGTATCTCGTGTACCCCTGGGAATCTGGTGACAGGCAGAATACGGTTGCTTCCGGACTCAGCGTAGAGATGACCCGGCCCTTTTCTCCAATGGTATACCGGGAGAAGTGCGGTGTTGTGATAATGTAGGTTTCGTTATTCGGGTCATGTATAGCGTATAATCATCATCTTTGCTGCGGTATCTGGCCTCATTTTCCTCAAGAGACAGAACCGATCTCTTAAAACCTGCCTTTTCATATGCCCTTACTGCTCTGGGATTCCGGCTTGAAGGCATGATAAAGAACTCCTGAACTCCCCACTCTGATTCATTTCAGAATGTCTGTTTGTGTTTTGTATATAGAGGAAATTGCTTGCCATAAGAGAGGTCAGGAATATAATGACATCTTTCCATACAATCCGTATTCGAATGAAAGAAATCTATGAAGATATCCGAATTGACTGCCATTGAAATAAGAGACAAGGTCGCTGCAGGAGAGATGACTGCGGTTGAGACCGTTACTGCGGCACTGGAACAGGCAAAGGGTGCGGACAGCGCGCTCAACAGCTTTGTCCGGCTGGAGGAAGACGCTGCGCTGGAAGCGGCCAGGGCCGTGGATGAAAAGATTCAGAAGGGTGAGCCTGCCGGAAAACTGGCGGGTGTTCCCATGGGCATCAAGGACAATATGTGCGAGACCGGACGACTGACCACCGCCGGATCAAAAATCCTTGACGGATTCAAGCCGCCGTATACATCGAGCGCAGTACAGAAATGTATAGACCAGGGAGCGATATCCATTGGCAAGACCAATATGGATGAGTTTGCCATGGGTTCTTCGTGTGAAACCTCTTTTTACGGTCCGTGCAGGAATCCATGGGATACGGAACGGATTCCGGGGGGATCAAGCGGCGGTTCTGCAGTATGTGTTTCCGCAGGATTTGTTCCGATCAGTCTGGGATCCGATACCGGGGGATCCATTCGCCAGCCCGGCGCCATGTGCGGTGTCTGCGGTATGAAACCCACGTATGGACTGGTTTCGCGTTACGGTCTGCTGGCCTACTCATCGTCCCTGGACCAGATCGGTCCCTTTGCCCGAAATGTGTTGGACGCGGCCCTGCTTCTGGAGGTGATTTCCGGGCATGACGAAAAAGATTCTACATCCGTGCCCCGGTCCGGCGACAGGTATTCCGAGCAGATTAAAGAGCCGGCCAGGGGAAGACGAATCGGTGTACCCAAAGAATGCTTTGTGGAAGGTCTCAGCGAAGACGTGAAAAAATGCGTGATGGATGCGATCGAAATCTTCCGCAGTCAGGGGTATGAAGTAAAGGAGATTGAGCTTCCGCATTTTAAGTATGCGATTGCCACATATTATATTATTGCTACAGCAGAGGCGAGTTCGAACCTGGCACGATACGACGGCGTTCACTACGGCCATCGGTCGGAGAGTGCGGATACTCTGCTGGATGTGTATTTCAAGAGCCGCAGTGAGGGATTCGGAGATGAAGTCAAGCGCCGGATCATGCTGGGTAACTTCTCGCTGAGCTCCGGATACTATGACGCCTATTACCTGAAAGGCCTTCAAGTCCGCCGGCTGATCAGCCGGGATTATGACAAGGCCTTTGAAGAGGTGGATTGCATTGTCGGCCCCACATCTCCTACGACCGCTTTCCGGCTCGGGGAAAAGACGGATGATCCCCTGACCATGTATCTCTGTGATATATATACCATTCCGGTGAACCTGTCTGGTCTGCCCGCGATCTCCATCAACTGCGGTTTTTCTGATGGTCTGCCTGTGGGGCTTCACCTGACCGGCCGGGCTTTTGAGGAAACCGAGCTGCTGCGAACCGCATATGAATTTGAGTCTGCAACATCCTTTCATAATCAGGTGCCGGCCAGACAGGAGAATGGGTCGTGAAATGTGACTGCGGTCTGATTGTGCTGGATGAGAAAGGTCTGGAGGAGGGCAGCAGAATCGAATGTCCCATGTGTTACAAGAAATATGTCTTTGAGGACGGAAGCCTGAAACCCGAACTCAGTCCGGGTCAGGTATTTCTCAATGGCCTCAATGGATATGTGCACCGCAACAAGGGTATTCTCTGTTATACCTATTCGCTGGGTCTTGTGATCGTGGCCATCCTGGTGTATATTGCAAATACAAAGAGTGTGGGATTGAGGAAGCCGGGAGCTGCAGAAATAATTTTGTTTGCCGTGTTGGTTGTTGTCATTTTTATAGATTTTTTTGTGCTCAAAATGTTCCTGGGCATGAGGAAGAGGAAGAAAAAGAATGAAGTATGAAACCGTGATTGGTCTTGAAGTCCATGTGCAGCTCAAAACGCAAACCAAACTTTTCTGTGGATGCAGTACTGCGTTCGGATCCGAACCCAATACGCAGGTCTGTCCGGTTTGTCTGGGACAGCCCGGTGTGCTGCCGGTGCTGAATCAGCGTGCGCTCAGATACGCGGTCAAGGCTGCGCTGGCGCTCAACTGCACGATTGCGGAAAGCACCAAGTTTGACCGGAAGAATTACTACTACCCTGACCTGCCCAAGAATTTTCAGACCTCCCAGTACGACATGCCGTATTCTCAGGGCGGGCACCTGGATATCCGGCTGGACGGTGACGTCAAGCGCATCGGACTGACCCGTATTCACCTGGAAGAGGATGCCGGAAAGCTGGTGCATTCCTCTGGAAACTACAGTGACGTGGACCTGAACCGGACCGGGACACCGCTCATGGAAATTGTAACCGAA
This sequence comes from uncultured Planctomycetota bacterium, assembly GCA_964524955.1. Classification (GTDB taxonomy): domain Bacteria; phylum Planctomycetota; class CAZGEP01; order CAZGEP01; family CAZGEP01; genus CAZGEP01. The sequence goes on from CAZGEP010000033.1 coordinate 22,020, forward strand.
CCGGATATCCGATCCCCGCAGGAGGCGTATGCCTTTCTCACATTGATGCGGCTGACGCTCCGCTACATTGATGTTTCTGACTGCAACATGCAGGAAGGATCTCTGCGCTGCGATGCCAACATCAGCCTTCGGCCTGAAGGGCAGGAAGAACTCGGTACCAAAGTGGAAATTAAGAACCTGAATTCGTTCAAGGCGGTTCAGGCTGCGCTGGAATACGAGATGGAACGCCAGGAGGATGAACTTGACAGCGGTGAGAAAATTATCCAGGAGACCCGGCTGTGGGACGCAGACCGCGAAGAGACTCGTTCCATGCGCACCAAGGAAGGGGAAGAGGATTACCGGTATTTTCCCGAGCCGGACCTGCCGCCCTTTACCCTAACCCGGGAATATGTAGACGAGATCCGAAACGATATCTGTGAACTGCCGTCTGAGAGAGAAAAACGATTTGTTGCTGAATACTCGATTCCGGAGTACGATGCCGGCGTGATCATTCAGGACCGGGATGTGGCAGATCTTTTTGAAACCTGCGCCAAACGTACCGGAGATGCCAAAGAGACCAGCAACTGGGTCATGGGCGATATCCTTCGCGCTGTAAACGACCGCAAGGTTTCCTTGAACGAACTGAATGTTGATGCGAACGGACTCTCGGATCTGATTGCTCTGATTAAAAAAGGAACCGTGAGCAAGAAGATCGCTCGGGAGAGTGTATTTCCTGTAATGCTTGATCACGGCAAGGCACCGGAAGAGATTGTGCGGGAAAAGGGCCTGGAACAGAAAAGCGATGTTGGAGAGCTGGAGGTCTGGGTGGCCGAAGCCATAGAAAAGAATCCCAAGGCAGTGGAAGACGTGCGCAATGGAAAGAAAAAGGCCATTGGCGCTCTGGTCGGTTACGTGATGAAACAGAGCAAAGGCAAGGCCAACCCCGGCATGGTCAACCAGATGCTTAATCAAAGGCTGAAGTAGAAACTGCAGTCGATGGTATAGGGGCGATGTACGAACGGTCTAAGAATTACTCAATCCCCACTCTTGCTTTATTTGACGGTAAGTGCTGTTACCTTTATATATCGTTCGCGTTTCTTTGATTCATTTCCGCCATGAAATCTTTGAGCAGGGGGAAGAGCTGGTTGTATTCTTCGCAGCGTTCCCGGTATATCCTGTGGCGTATGGGATCCGGATCAAATGTCTTTTGCGTGCGGAACAGTGTTGCCGCTCCCTGTGCAGGAGAATCAAAAGTACCTTCGGCTGTACCGGCAAGGATCGCTGTTCCTGCCAGACCGCATTCCGTGAAGCGCGGCCGAATAAAGGGAACGCCAAAAATGTCTGCTTTGATCTGAAGCCAGGCATCGGATCTGGCACCACCTCCACTGGCGACAAACCCGGAAGTATCAATGCCCATGCTGCGGAGTGATTTCAGGCTGTCGGCAAAATAAAAAGTGATGCTTTCCATGATGGAATTGAATATTTTTCCCCGTGTGGTTTGTGTTTTGAGTCCGATTATGGCTCCGGAAGCATTGCGGATAAAGTGTGGAGAACCGGTCATTTCAAAATACGGAAGCGTAAACAGACGGGTGGGGGCATCCGGCATTTCCCGGGCCAGGACATCGTAAATATCTTTCCGGTCACGGATTTCCTGTGCAAAGGTGTCGCGGAACCACTGCAGGAGTACTCCGCCCTGGTTATAGAGAAAAGAAACATACAAATCGGGAACCACATGATGCTCGATATTCAGTCCCAGTCCGAGCATGTCCGCGGATTCCGGAAGATGGTCATAGACGGGCGTAATACACTCAAACGTACCGATACCGTCTGCGGCACGTCCCGGTTCCGAGAGACCCGCTCCCAATGCGCTGCAGCACTGATCGTGTCCGCCGGAAACAATACGCACGCCGTGCGGCAGTCCCAGTTCATCGGCCAGAGTGTCGGCAACGGTTCCCATGACCTTTCCTGCGGGAACACACGGCGGGAGTTTGTCTCGGTCCAGGCCTGCAGTCTGCAGAATATCCTTCGACCAGTCCTGCAGACGGATATCAAAGAGCAGGGTCCGGTTCGCCTGGGAATAGCTGATAAACGGATCCGCACCCAGCATGAAACCAACCAGTCCTTCCCATGGCAGAAAACAGTCTGTGTCGGCAAAGATCTCTGGTTCGTGAACCCGGATCCATAGAATCTTGGGCAGTGTATAATTGGTTGACAGAATATTAGGATTGATTTCGTAGAACGACTGATGTCCGTAGTGATTACGAAGGATCTCGATATATTCCTCTCCCCGTGTGTCACTGGAGAGAATGCTGTTTCGGAGTATGGTGCGGTCAGACCGCACGGGTACAAACGCTTCTCCCATGGCGCTGATACTCAGAGCGGTCACGGGATCATGCGTTGTACCGGCGCCGACGGCTGAAAGCGTTTCGCAGATCTGCTTCCATACTGAACGGCTGTTCAGTTCCGCAATGCCATCTTCCGGGGAATGTTCAGCATATTCCCGATAGGCCTGAATCAGGCAGGTGCCGTCTGAGGAAAAGGCGGCAGCCTTGCACCCGGTGGTTCCGATGTCAATACCCATCAGGCTCATAGGTCACAGATCCCGTAGTTCAGATACCGTTCAAAGGCTTCACGGACCGGTACTGCGACATGACCCGCGGTAACCCCTGTGTGATGCCGGAACCCCTGGTGACCGATGATCGCCAGTTTATTCTGCAGATCATTGATACGTGCCACCCCTCCACAGCCGAAGAAATCATTCGGAATCGGATCGTCAGTGAATTCCCCTTCATCCAGGTAGAAGATCAGCTTGCCGTTTTCCGTTTTGCAACTGGCAAAGGTCATGGGGCCCGGAGCGATCCGGCCGACATTGCAGCCGTACGCGCAGCCCGGACTCAAGGCTTTGGCAAACATGGGATGGTCGATCACAGTTCCTTTTTCCGTCATCAGGTTCTGTGCCACAGGACCGCAGTGAAAGAGGATGCACTTGTTTTCGTCTTCACCATAGTTGTTGTTCCAGTCCAGACAGATGGGGGATCTGCCGGACGCGAGCGAGAGCGCGTGCATGGCCACGGCATTGCATACATCCAGTTCGCAGGCCGCCGGGAAACCTCGATCGTTCAGCTCGCTGAGAAGAACACAGGGGGATACCTTCAGTTCTTTTTCCATTTCCAGCCAGCCAGCAGCGCAGGGCCAGCGCATCCATCTTGTATTCAGCGATTATTTCATCCAGTACCACGGAAAGACGAATCAGGGTGTGAAAGGACTCTTTCGGCACAGTGTCCCAACGCGTATAGCCTTTGAGCCGTTCGGTCTTTTCTTCAAACACATTCGTGTCGGTATCCAGTTCTCTGACACGCTGGAAGACGTCGGAGAGATCCAGGGTTTCGGTGGTGATGCCGCAGTGTTGGAGCGTGAGTTCGTCAAAGCGGATGGTCTTGAATGCCGTGGTGCGTGCGCCGATTGCACCCACCGTCATCCGTTTCATACCGTTTGTCACCCGGCAGACGCCGGCAAACCATTCGAGGTGACGGGCAAATCCATTATCTGAAGGATGAATGGTGTGCGGTTTGAACGTGGTATAGGGCAGTTCATACTGGTAAAAAACGTCCATGATGGAAAACTTTCCGCAGAACGCGTCTCGCCGTTGGCTGAATCCCATCTTGTCCAATTCATCCGGATAGGCCTGTATCAGGATCGGTACTCCCGCATCCTGCAGCGCGGCAATGACTCCGGTTTCGTCTCCAAAATTCGGCAGGCAGAGAATTACGCCATCGTATTTGTCGCGGTTTTCCCGCAGAAATCGAGCGTAGATCTCTCCGTCCTGCGGGTTTTCCACTGCACCGTTGGGTGTGGCTGCCGCATCCAGTAAAAGGACCCCATATCCCAGATCGGTCAGGCGTTGCTCCATTTCGCTGCGTGCAACAGATATCAGGCTTTCCGGGAAAAACCGCGGTTTCCGAAAAAAAGAGCAAAGGTTGTCTTGTTCATCTCTTTCCCCTTTCAGAGTGTAGTGATAACAGAAAAATCGTATTCTTCTATGTTTAGTATATCCTTGGGGCAGGGAATAACAATAGGGGAAATTGCTTTTTTTTATAAGAAATTGCCCAGGTTACATCTCAATCATGGCCTTGATAACTCCGTCACTGTAATTTCGCATGAGTTCAATAGCCTGGCTGACCTGTTCGATGGGGAAACGGTGCGTGATCAGCCGATCGATATTCAGTCTGCCTGTTTCGATCAGACGGATGGAGCGCTCGGCCGAGTGGTTGGATCTGCGTACGATCTGTATGTCGAGTTCTTTTTTTCGTGCGCGATGCGGTTCAAAACATGTGGTGTCCTGCGGCGGAATTCCGATCATCATCATTCGGGCACCCGCACGGGTGCATTCGATACTGTGCGTTATGGTCTCTGCTTCGCCACAGGCTTCAAAACTGATATCCACGCCGCCCCGGGTTTCATCACGGATACACGCAACCGGATCCTCGGTCTGCGGATTAAACGTAACATCTGCTCCCAGTTCCTCGGCCTTTTTTCTGCGGCTTTCAATGGGTTCGGAGGCAAAAATACGCGAAGCCCCTGCCCGTCTGGCGCAGGCAATGGTTACCAGGCCAATCGGGCCGCAGCCGAAGACAGCTACCGTATCACCGAGCAGCAGTCGGCTGAAGTTTACTGCGTAGAGCCCCACGGCCAGCGGCTCGATCAGGGCTGCGGTATCCAGGGAAATGTCATTACCGATCGGATAGACACATTCCGGACCCAGACAGATATATTCACGAAACGCGCCGTCAATCGGCGGTGTACCCAGAAACCGGACATTCGGACAAATGTTTTGCCTGCCCTGACGGCACAGCAGGCATTTACCACAGGGCCAGGCCGGTTCCACAACAACCCGTTGACCCTCGCAGAGCCCGTTGACATCCTTTCCCAGGCCGGCAATGGTGCCTGAGGGTTCGTGCCCGAGAATAAACGGCAGCTCGCAGACAGCCTCGCCGATCCGGCCGTCGGAATAATAGTGTACATCACTGCCGCAGACACCGACACGTCTGAGCCGGACCAGGACCTGATTTGCTTCCGGAACCGGAACCGGTTCCTCACGGATGTCGATGTGAGCGACCCGGGTCATGGCTGCGACTTTCATGGTATTCATAGGATTACTCGGTTTCTGTTGCGGAAGGCTTTTCAGTCTTGGTTTTTCTAACCGTTGTCAGTACAGGCGGAGCTGTCTTTCTTTGGGAATCGTTTTTGTTCAGGTGCGTCTTAAGATTCTCCAGCGCATGGATAACCGCTTTGACAACTGCTCTGGAGGAAATGGTTGCGCCAGTGATGGCGTCAATGCCGTTTTCAGTGTTTAACTGCACCTCTGCGTGTTTTTTACCGGTAAACTGCTTGAGAAACCAGGGTTCTGGTTCTTTCTCCTTTTCCTTATCGGTGAGAATCATATCCGTGATGGCCACGTTCCTCTTGATTTCTTTAATTCGCTCACCCAGCCCCGGTGTTTCTTTGGAATCTTCTATGGAAACCCCTTTGATTAAAAAGTCCGGTGAAACCCCTACAAAGAGTTTTATCGTACTGGAGTATCCATTGGCTTTTCCCGGTGACGCGTATCCGGTAATCTTTCCGTCTTTGTCTTTCCCGATATAGTATATGGCGTTGCCGTCTGTGTCTTTGACCGGTTCGATTTTCTCGGCATCCGGCAGAACTTTTTTCAGTGATTTCTCCATTTTGAGCTGTTGATTTTCCGCAATCCGGTCTCGGGTTTTGCTGTTAACAAAAAAGAGAATGCCGCCGGACGCGGCTGCAATTATTGCGAGTACAATAGTATACTGAATCATGCTCAGAATGAAGTTGTTTTTTTTCTGTTCGCTCATGTTCCAAATACCCTGGGTCTGGTGAACCGGTCAATCAGGGGCGTGGCTGTATTCATCAGAAGGATGGAATAACATACCCCCTCAGGATACCCGCCGTATATTCGTATCACAGACGTCAGGATGCCAGCGCCCAGCGCAAATACAATGATTCCCCGGTTGGAAAGAGGGGTGGTAACCATGTCCGTTGCCATAAAGAACGCGCCGATAATCAGGCCGCCTGCCAGGACGTGAAAGAGTGGATCACCGCTCAGCCAGCCCTTGTTGTGGACTGTGTCCGGGAGGATCCATGCAAGCAGGGCAACCGATGCGATGTATATGACCGGCATGCGCCAGTTGATGCATTTCTTGTAAAATAGAAATGCAGCGCCGATCAGAAGCAGAAGCGCAGATGTCTCGCCCAGGCATCCCTTGATTGTACCGAAGAACAGGTCTGCGTAGGACGGAAGCTGTTCAGCGCCTTCCTTGAGTGCAGAGAGTGGTGTCGCGGAGCTGACCGTGTCAGCAGCGGATGAGAAGTAATTCTCATACCGGTTGGCGGCCCAGCCGGAATTGATATCCTCGGAATATGCGGCCTGCAGAAAAGCGCGTGCAGCCAGGGCCGGGTTCCATATATTGGCGCCCAGTCCGCCGAAAAGCTGTTTGACAATAATGATGGCAAAGGCGCTGCCCAGGCAGACCATGTACAGGGGCGTGGAAGCGGACAGGACGCAGGCCAGCAGCAACCCGGTAACGGCCGCACTGCCGTCATGAATCGTAACGGGTTTGTTCATGATTTTCTGTACAAGCGCTTCGGCGGCCACGGCGCTCAGGACGGATGTCACGCAGACCAGAATTGCCTGAAACCCGAAAAAGAATACAGCACCGGTCACTGCGGGCATGAGTGAGAAAAAAACCGCCCACATGATTCGAGATGTGGTGTCATTGTCCCGGATGTGCGGGGAACAGGAAACCGTACGTTTATCGCTCATGGATGCATACCTGTGAAACGGGAGTAGCAGAAAATAAAGATTTCCATTTTAATCAGTTTATGATCTTTGTCAACAATCAGTTTTTGCTGGATAAAATCAGAACATCATATATTCAACGTATTTGTTCTGGAAGTCATTCCGGCCGGACAATTCAATGTACTCGACTTTGCGGGAGACCGCTTCAGCGGATTCCCTGCATCCGCAGGCCAGCAGGGTTCGGATGGCACCTTCACTGGCCGTGTTTCCCACGTATATAATCTTTTCCGTGGGTATGTCCGGCAGCAGGCCCATGCGCTTGGCCTTGCTTCTGCGTATGAAATTTCCGAATGCGCCGGCCAGCAGAATTTCGTCAACATCGGATGTCTGAATTCCATATTCATCAATCAGAATCTCAATGCCGGCCCGTATCGCGGATTTTCCCAGCTGGATTTCACGAATATCTTTCTGGGTCAGGCGGATTTCTTTCTTTTTGTCTGCGTACAGGACAAAATCGAAACCAGCGTCTCCGGGAACGATTCGCTGCCGGATGCTGTCCAGGCCGCCGGTGTATTCTTCGGGCTCCACAATCCGGCCGGTTTCGTCAATCACACCCGCGTCCAGCATTTCGGCTACGGCATCAATCAGGCCGGAACCGCAGATGCCCATGGGAGGAACATCATTAATGACATTCACCTGAACATCCTGGTCAATGACCACCTTGTCAATGGCGCCCGGCGACCCTCTCATGCCGCGGGATATCCTGGCTCCTTCAAAGGCCGGACCCGCGGCCGTGGCGCAGGAAAGAATGCGGTGTTTGTTTCCGATGACGATTTCACCATTGGTGCCGATATCAATCATTACCCGGATTTTTTCTGTTTCATGAAGTCCTGTGGAAATAATTCCGGCAACAATATCTCCGCCCACATATCCCGCGATATTGGGAAGGGTGTGCAGGTTGCCGTTGGGATTTCCGTGAAGCCCTGCCTTGGAAAGCAGCGTGTCTGTTGCTTTGCGAAAGACCGGAATATACGGGGCCTGGGCGATGTATTGCGGAGAAACGCACAGAAGCAGGTGCGTCATGATGGTATTGCCGCAGATTGTGACTTCGTAAATGTTTTCGGGTTGGATGTCAGTCTTCTGGCAGAGTTCGTCAATGATTTCGTTCAGACAGCCGATGATTTTCTGCTGCAGTTCTTTCTGTCCGTTGTGCTTGTTTGCGTAATCAATTCGGGAGATAACATCTTCGCCGAATTCACTCTGCGGATTGGTTCTGGAGACGGATTTCAGCACCGTACCGGATTTAATGGAGAGCAGCATACCCGCCACAGTGGTGGTTCCGATATCTACGGCAACACCGTAGGATTCGTTGTGCGTGTCGCCCGGTTCCACAGCGATCACTTTGTTTCCATCTGTGACTACGGTTACATCATAGTCCGCGTTTCGGACGATATCAGGAATGGAATTGAGAATCTCCGTCGGAATGCAGGCTGTCGGAACTTTGGCGGCAATCGAGTAAGTGATTCGGTCCGCATCACATGTCTGGTCTTTCAGTGACGGCTTTTTCAGTTCAATGTGAGTCTTACGGATATTCGGCTTAACCTGGATGTGGCGCTGAAGACCGCGTACCATGATTTTCTGGCTGTAATACCGGGATTCTTCCGGAACGTCTACGGTCGCGTTCTCCTGCGCAAAACTCTGGCAGGCCAGATAAGACCCATCGTCAAGAGGGGTGCCCTTGATCAAACCAGACACCAGTTTGATCCGGCACTTTCCGCAGGTTCCCTTGCCTCCGCAGGGAGCCCGTAATACGAGTCCGGCCGAACCCGCGGCAACGGCAATCGGAGTGCCGGGCATAACTGTGACGGTTTTATTATCCGGAAGAAATGTGATAGTGACACTCATGAGAAACGCCTTTCACGAATTACATGTACAGATGGAAACCACAACTTCACGCTGGCTGCGGGGTCCATCAAATTCACAGAGAAATATATTCTGCCAGGTGGAGAGCATCAACTGCCCGTCCATAACGGGTACGATTTCCGACGGCCCTGCAATGCCGGATTTCAGATGCGCGTCTCCGTTTCCGTCCTGTGCGTCATGTTTCCATACGCCGTTGGGAATCAATTTGGACAGGAAATCAATAACATCGGTCTGAACGCTGTGGTCCCAGTTTTCCTGGATCATGATGCCTGCGGTTGCGCCGCGGACATAGATATGAACAATGCCGGATGCGACAGGAGACTGTTTGAGAACTGCCTTGACATCTGCAGTGATGTCATACAGTCCCTGCCTTTGGTCGGTTTGAATATTCAATACATGCTGCATGACAAGCTCCGTTTTCGAAGCGTACGCAAAAAATGTATTATACGCATGGTTATCGAATATCAAATAATTTTATACTGTCACGGGAAATCTTCTGCGTTCAGTATTTAAAATTTCTGTTGCGGTCATTGAATTGTTCTATTATAATTAATCTCTGAATGCAGCAGCGGATTTATTCGGATGAAAAACCTGATCGGAGCTGAACCATGTCGCATGACATTGATGATATTTTGAATGAATGGGAATATGATCCGGAAAAGAATATGCGCTGGATCCAGGGAAAGGACGGGGCCGGCAAAATACAGATCCGTGTTCGTGAAGGCGGTTTTTCCGGTGTATTGCAGATGAATATTGAAGGCCGTCCGGACGGAACCCGACCCTACGGCTACGACTATGTACTTGAGTACTATCAGGAGATGATGGAGAGTCAGGACAAAGAAGCAGAATCGAATACGTTTGAGATGGACCATGAATCCTGCGTTGAGCTCTTTAACGAAGCCTATTCCATTTACGGTCGATATGTGTTCATGCTTCAGATCGGCGAATACGAGAAAGTAGTGCGCGATACCGAACACAACCTTCAGATCTGCAGCTTTGTCAAAAAATACGCGGCTCGGGACAGCGACAAGTTTAATCTGGAGAAATGGCGACCGTATGTTCTGCGGATTAATGCCACTGCCAAGGCCATGCTCTGCCTGCGGGACAAGGACTACTCCAAGGCCAGGGGCATTATCCAGGAAGCACGCAACAATGTAGAGAGTCTGGCGGAGATTCCCTATGAAGAATTTCACATGGAATTGAAACGTTCCCGAAAGGCGTTCGAAGACCTCAAGCAAATGATTGAGAAAATGAAGCCGCTGAGCATTGAGGAAAAACTCGAAAAGGAGCTGGAGCGACTGATCAAAAAGGAAGCGTATGAACGGGCTGCGGTTGTTCGGGATCAGATTCGGAAGATGAAGGCCACGTCTGGAAGGGAAAGCGGGGGGCAGCCCGAAGAATTCAAGATTTAAGACGAATTAACGGAAAGAAATTCGCATACGACGTCACGATTCGGTCTCGTAGTTTTTTGCGAGCACGATCCATATCCAGCGGGGACTGAGCAATTGCTTGAAGCAGCATCAGCATGGCCTGCAGATCCCGTTTATCCACAATCTCCGGCTCCGGCTTTTTATCCAAACCCATATTATGCGCGTTGCGAACCGCCAGACATATGGCAGCGGTACGGTGTCCGTACAAGCCAAAAATACTGGCTTCCGTGCGACCGCCGTGGGCAAGCCGGAACTGGTGGCGGAAGCCGGATGCAGATTTTCTGCATTGTTCCGCAACATAAAGGATATACCTGACCAGCGTATCATTGAAGGTGCCTAGTGCGTCACCGGCCCGGCAAACCACCCCCTTTCCCATTTTCATGTCATGGGTTTCACGGGGCATCTCAATGGTAATTATGTCCTGCGGCAGGGGGAGGGAACCGGAGCGCGCTGAAAGAATCGCGCCCACAAGCCCGGCCTCCTCCGCCCGGGTAAGCAGTACATCAAAGGGCAGTCTCCACCGTGAGGAACTCGCCTGCTCCAGAATAGCGACCAGGACTGCGGTGCCCAGCGTATCATCGTGACCGCGGCTGGTGATACGGTTTCCCCTGATTCGAAATGGTGTCATGTCCAGCATACCCGGTGTTTTGGATTGAATGGGCTCCTCCATGCAGAGAAAAACACGGACAATCCGTTTTTGGTGTTTGCGAACCGCAGTAATGCGGGCCGGAATTCCTTTGGATTTCGGGTCGGGAAAGAATCGTACAGCCGCACCCCGGCTTTTGGGCGGAATACTTCCGTATACAGTCGCCTCTCCACGATTTTTTCCAGTCATTCGTGTAAAAATGAAACCCGGGTGATCCATGTGCGCCTGAAAACAAAAGGCAGGTTTGCGGGTTCCGACGGGTCGGTATTGAAGCAGCAGGTTTCCGTATTCATCCCGCAGGCTGTGTACGGTTTTCTTCCGGGTGAAACGCTTGATGATCTCCTGTGCAAGCCACTGTTCAGAAAACGGCGCCACCGGAATGTGCATGAGTTCACGAATTGTCTTTATACAGGCATCATACAGCATGGTTTAATCCGTTTATTTACAATCAACAGATCCTCGGCAGCAGTCGTCCAGGCGGATTGTCCACCGGTCTCAGCCCACCGAGCGGCGTCTCAAGCAGTACACCGAAATCCTGCCGGTCGCCAACTGTTCCGATCACTGCCGCCTGTGCGGTTTGCGGATGCTGGGCCAGACTGTCCAATGCCGCCTGAGTTTGATTCGCAGGGACTACGGCAACAAACGTGCCTTCATTCGCAATCTGAATGGGTTCAAACCCGAGAAAGGAACAGGCGCTGGCCACGCATTCAGACACCGGGATGCTGTCACTCTTGAGCGTAATGGTCACGCCTGAGGCATCAGCGATTTCATTGAGAACTGCT
>CAZGEP010000034.1:0-33293 GCA_964524955.1 uncultured Planctomycetota bacterium
TAACCAAATAATCTTGCGTGGATTACAGCATCACTGAAAGTAGCCACGCCCAAAAGATTTAACCTGCTTTTTTCTGGTTCTGGTGTTGCTGCTGAACTATTCCTTTTGGTAATATTCTTTCCCATAATATATTGGATTGATTCTACTGCGGCGTATTGGGTTCTGGCAATTGAAAGTCTTTCTCTCATTGTCAATATTGTACCTGTCTCAGATATCAAAGCCACTTTCCCTGGAGATAGCAGAGTTATCACTCTTGGCAATGATGGGTACCGTTTTTTCAGCCTGCTTTTTAATAAAGTCAAACCAGAACATATATCAATCAGCTATATGAATCCCGATGAATATACTTTATCAACTTCTGTAAATCCTAATGGACATGCAACGTTTTTTGATGGCGAGCTGAATCATGACGAAGATCATAAAAAGAATGGCAGTGAAGAAAGCTGATGTGGTTCTTTTGTTTTGGATCACCTGGACACTGTGTGATGGCCCGTCTTAAATTCATAAATGTCATCATGGTTTATATCATCTCATGCATTATATTTTCGATTTACTTTCAGAAAGCTGAATGGATAGAGAACACCGCTAAGCCATTGACCATCGACTGCATTTCTCTGCTTTTTTGCCCGAAAGACAGGTTTTCTATTTGATTTCAGGCTTAAAAAAGCGACAATCGTTGCGTCTGCAACAGACAAAAAATTTACTCAATTCAAAGGGCATACAATGACCGTACCTGTTTTTCAGAAAGCAAGACCTGTCTGGCTCAAGGGCCTTTCCCGAACCATGAATATCTCAGCAGGATTCCGGAGCGTGTTTCGTGCGCGTAAAGGCAGGCATATTCTCAGGATTACCGGTGCCACTCTATACCGTATATGGCTGAACGGTAAATTTATTGGTCACGGACCAGCCCGGTGCGGGCATGGGTTTTACCGTGTAGATGAATGGTGCCTTCCGGTGGAGCCGGGGAAAAATTTGATTGCGATTGAAGTTGCCGGATACAATGTCAACGGGTATTATATTCTGGATCAGCCTTCGTTTGTTCAGGCTGAGGTTGTGTGCGGAGATCAGGTGCTTGCAGCCACCGGTTCGAAAAAGATTACAGCCCTGCGCCTGAAGGAACGCGTGCAGAAGGTCCAGCGGTACAGTTTTCAGCGGCCCTTTGTCGAGGTATACAGAATGAACGCCCGGTCTGATGCCTGGCGTACAGAGTTGAAATGCCGCAAGAAACCGCAGGCGATTGAGGTGCTGGAAAAGAAGCGACTGGTTTCGCGCGGAGTACCGTATCCGCAGTTTGAAACCCGGCAGCCTGTAGAGCGAGTTTCTACGGGAACGGTTTCACTTGTCTCTCCGCGAACGTTCGCTGATAACCGGGCCTGGAGTCAGATCAGCCCTGTATTCAAGGGATTTCAGATGGACAAGCTGGACCTCATTCTGTCCAGGGAGATGGAGTCGCTCAAGAGCCGGGTCAGAAGCCGCAAGAGTATTCCGTATTCTCCGCAGGAGCCGTTGATTCTGAAGAAGGGCACTTTCCAGGTGCTGGACCTGGGAACCAACCTGACCGGCTTTATCGGCCTGACCGTTTCCTGTAAAAAACCGGTTACTCTTTACCTGGGTTTTGATGAGCTGCTTCAGAAGAACGGAGATATTGACTTTCTGCGGCTGGATTGTCTGAGCGCGATCAAATATGAGCTCAAACCCGGCACAAACAACCTGGAGTCCATTGAGCCGTATACGCTCCGGTATCTGAAACTCATTGCTGCGCGGGGATCCTGCAAGGTGAGCCATGTCTTTCTGCGTGAATATGCCTGTTCGGATACAGAGCGCGCATCCTTTGTCAGTAATGATCCGCAGCTGGATACACTCTTTGAGGCTGCGCGGCAGACCTTCCGACAGAATGCCGTGGATATCTTAATGGACTGTCCGTCGCGCGAGCGTGCGGGCTGGCTGTGCGACAGCTTTTTTACTGCGCGGGCGGAAAGAGAACTTTCCGGCGGGAGCCCGATTGAACGGAATTTTCTTGAAAACTATCTGCTCCCCGGAACGTTTCCAAATCTGCCCAAGGGAATGCTTCCCATGTGTTATCCGGCTGAACATACGACCGGACGATTTATTCCCAATTGGGCCATGTGGTTTGTTGTTGAACTCGAAGAGTATCTGCAGCGCACCGGTAACCGGGAACTGGTTACCGACCTGCAGAAAAAGGTATACGACCTGATAGAATATTTTAAGGGCTTTCTCAATTCAGACGGACTGCTGGAAAAACTTGACAGCTGGGTCTTTCTTGAATGGTCGCAGGCCAATCACTTTACTCAGGATGTGAACTATCCTTCCAATATGCTGTATGCGGGGATGCTGGATGCCGCCGGTCGGATATACAGTGATTCGAAGTTGCTCCGTCAGGCTGCTGCCATTCGCAGGAAGATCCAGAAACAGTCCTTTGACGGTGAATTCTTTGTGGACAACGCTGTTCGGGATGAAAAGGGGACGCTTAAACCAACTGCAAACCGGAGTGAGACCTGCCAGTATTATGCGTTTTTCTTTGATGTGGCATCTCCAAAGACGCATCCAGCGCTGTGGAAAAAACTGATCACTGAATTCGGTCCGGACAGAAACCCGAAGAAAGAGCATCCGGATATTCATTCATCCAATGCTTTTATCGGATTTATCCTTCGGCTGGATGTGCTGTCGCGATACGGTGAAGCTGCACTTGTCCTGGATCAGCTGAAAAAAGACTACGTGCCCATGGCAGAGAAGGTTGGCACATTGTGGGAACACGATGACACGACGGCTTCCTGCAATCACGGCTTTGCCGGCAGCGTAGCGCATATCCTGTTCAGAGATGTTCTGGGAGTGCGTGTGGATTCGGTTCGTAAAAATGTGGAGTTCCGGATTCCTTCGCTTGCGCTTACGTGGTGCAGCGGCCGGATTCCGGTGGGGGATGATTCCATTCAGGCCAGCTGGCGCAGGCAGGGAAAGAAGATCTCCCACACCCTGGCTGTCCCGGCCGGATACACTACCGAAGTTACGGTATGTAAGGGTGCGAGAAAATAGAAACGAGTCGTTATTTATCAGAGGAGATGGTATGAAGAAAGTGCACAATTCTTTACGGTTTTTTATCTATGTCTGTTTTTCGGTCTTTCTCATCAGTGTGCAGTACGTACGCGCTGAAAAAGAATTTACCGTTGGCCCGGATCAGAAACATACAACCATTTCCTCAGCCCTGGCTGAGATGAAAGATGGCGATACCTGTAGTATTCAGGCGGGTACGTATCGGGAATGCGTTCAGATCCGATTGAATAACGTGACGCTCCGGGCTGAGGGCCGGGTCGTGATTACCGGATGTGACGCAGCGGTAAAGGCTGAACCGTGCACCGTCAATGAAAAGAAAGCACGCAAGATTTCCACAAAGACATCGGTTTATGATGTATTCTGTGGCGGAAAATACCTGATTCCGGCACGGTACCCGGACAAGACTGCTCCCATGACCTCCAATCGCGATTGGGTACAAAGCTTTATCGGCCCGGCCGGCAATATCTCAATTGGCAAAAATGAGCAGAAGAAATTCCCTGCCCTCTCAGACGGATACTACGTGGGCCTTCACAGCCGGGGCAAGCTGGCAAGCTGGTATTCAATCACGCTGCCGATTACCGGAATCGGGAAGGCCGGCTTCATCCATGTGGACCGAGAGAATGCTTCATCCGGTTACATGGGCAAATACGGAAAAGGAAACGGCGTGGGATATATCTGTGGTGCCAGATCAGTTTTGGATGCGCCCGGAGAGTGGTATTCGGATGGTAAAGAAGTTCTGCTTATTCCTCCGGCTTCTGCAGAAATGAACATCGAGCTGCGGACCCGGCTTTATGGTGCGGAGATTTTCGGCAATGGGGTTGTACTTGAGAATCTCCGTTTTCGTGCTGCAGCCGCACGCGTGGATGGAAATAATGTTACCTTCAAAAGGTGTGCTTTTGACTATATCTCGCCGTTTCAGCATAATCCAAACCCCGAAGGCAACCGCAGTATTCAGAGCCTGGAATCCTGCTGGGGAACGCCGGACAACGGCACTGCAGGGGTATTTGTCAAAGGCAATGGCTTCCGCGCTGAGAACTGCCGGTTTTCCAACAGCTGGTGGTGCGGCATGATGATTCGGGGCAGTCAGGCCCGGGTGGAGAACTGTCTGTTCGAGGATATGAACTGGATGGCCAGACGCAGTGCAGCGCTTTTCTCATGGGGAGATGAAAACATCATCCGGTACTGCACCTTCCGGAATACGGGGGGCGCTGCGATTGAGGGCGGAAATGCCAACTGGATCAAACAGTACGCGAAAAAGAATATCTGGGAATACAACTACATTGAGAACGCCTGTACACTGATCGTGGACCAGGGGTTCTTTTATGTCAATCACCAGTCCGGTGATAAGCCGGAGGCCGGCTCTGTCTGGCGGTACAATGTGGGCAAAGGATCTTATGGGCCGGAAAAAGGAAACTGGAAACGGACTGCGGTCGGGTATTATGTGGACAATAACTCATCCGGATACCGCGTACACAACAATATCGCAATGGATGCGGAAGAAGCCATTCGTTACAACGACTTCAGGGACGGAAAGCGTGCGGGCAGGAATGTCTGCTTTTTCAACAATACATTCTATGCATGCAAGCGGATCGCAATCAGTGGCAGAAAACTTGATGCAGATGTTGTTCTGATCAATAATCTTTCCGTGCCCAAAGGCAGTCTGACCTTTGAAAAATGGAAAACCCTCAAAGGCTGGAAGAACAACATCGAATCCCTGCCTGAAACGGTTTTCAAGGATCCGGCGAAAATGGACTTTACCCCAATGGATGAAAAACTGAAAACCGGCGGCGTTCGGGTCGATGATACACCTGTAAACTATATTGGCGCGGTGGATCCGGAAAAAGGCATGTGGCGTTACGGTGCGGATCCGACAACGCTTCCGAAACCATAACTGATCTGTGAAATCAGATTTTTCATATGTACAGGAGGATGGAACCATGATACTTGATGGACATATTCATATTACCGAAGGCGATCTGAAACCAGGACCGTTTCTCCAGGAGCTTCATTCCGTGAATATTGACGGCGGCATTGTCCTCTCTGTCAGTCCGCCGGGATATGCGCAGGCCGAACGTCCCTCAGCTTCGGAACGGGTGGAACAGGTTGTCCAACTCTGTGAAGAGGAAGAGAACCTCTTTCCGTTTTACTGGATAGATCCCCTGGAGGATGGCGCGCCTGAGCAGGTCAGCATGGCAGCGGAAAAAGAAATCGCCGGATTCAAGGTGATCTGTGACCGGTACCTGCCCGAGGATGACAGGGCCCTGGAACTCTTTCAGACAATCGCGGACGCGGGGTTTCCGATTATGTTTCATTCCGGCATTCTCTGGGACGGCAAACCCTCCTCCGGTTATAACCGTCCCGCGGGATTCGAATGTCTGCTCAATGTCAAGGGCCTTCGATTCAGTCTGGCGCATATCTCATGGCCCTGGGTAGATGAATGCATTGCCGTGTACGGAAAGTTTCTCAATGCTTTTTCAAAGAGCAAGGCCGTCTGCGATCAGATGTTTATTGATACCACGCCCGGCACACCCGAGATTTACCGAAAAGAAGCGCTCATCAAGCTCTTTACCGTTGGATATGATGTGAAAAGTAATGTCTGGTTCGGAACCGACGGCCGTGCCAACGCATACAACGCTGCCTGGGCCCGTACCTGGGTGGATCGGGATCGTGAAATCCTCAAGGAACTGGATGTTACAGAGGAAGAGACCGAGCAGTATTTCTCGCAGAATCTGCTGCGGTTTATTCGAGGGAAGCAGGGCTTAACTGCAGTGGATGGTTGATGGTTAAATAGTCGATGGTGAACTGCCAATACGGAACTGATTTACGATCAATTACCCGAACATGTTGATCCCAGCCCCAGACAGGTCGTGCGCAAGATCATCTAACACGTTGAGAACTGGCGCTGAGTGAATGGAATCAGAATACACACTGGCTCGCACAGAAGAAGTCAAAGAGAAAATCATGAAAGGGTTTGCCTGCTGTTACGCTACTACAATTATCAAACAACATTAAATGAAAAAAATAACCGGAGCAGGCAGTCTGTGAAATATGTATCGCGACACATATCTTTTGCCGTTTTTCTTCAACTGCTTCATCGTTATATGGTTTGTTTTGGGAATTGTTTTTCAGCAGTGGTGTTGATCAACCTGTTCCTGCTGTTGGGGAATTCCACTGCCACGGGTGCGGAGCGCGTAAAGGTTCCTGATGGCTGCTGGGATGCGAAAAAGAACACCGAACTTGAAGACGCTCTGGATGCGTTCTTTGCGGAAGCGAATTCGGACAAACGCAGGCAAGCCTATACCACCACTCTTCATTCGATGGGCACAGGGCTGTCGCTCAGTGAGCTGGAAACCATAGCTGCGGCCAAACCGCCGGAAGGGAAAAAACACGGCAGGGCATGGCGAATTCAAGCGCCGTGGAGCCCCGATAATAAGCGGGCGTGGTTTAACCTGACTCTGCCAGAAGGATATACCCCGACCCGCTCCTGGGGGCTGGTTATGGTTCTTCACAGCGGCCCCACGGGCAGGAACGGGGACAACCTTGTATCCTTTTATTCGCCGGCAGTAAACAATGCGGGCTATTTCGCGGTGTATCCCACGATTCTCTTTGATAAACATCTGTGGGACAACCGCAACGAAATGGTCTGGGTTTATCGAACACTGGACTGGGTTGCGCGGAGGTACCGAATTGATTTCCGCAAACTGGTAGTAAGCGGCGGTTCTGCCGGAGGCATGGCCACCTGGAATCATCTGGCTCTTCGTCTCGAGGTCTGGAGCGCGGGCGCTGCGGCCGCAGCGCCGCCCTGGCTCAAGTCCGATCAGTATCACCGCTTCAAAGACATTCCCCTGTACCTGGTGATCGGTGAAAACGACAATCGGTCTATCGGGATACTTCGAAAGGCGGTTAAGCAGCTGGATGCTATGGGCGCAAAGCATGTATACAAGGAAATCAAAGGTTCAGGGCACAGTCTGTCCCGGGGTGTGTGGAATGAAATGGTGGCATGGATACCCCGGCAGCCGTCTAAGCCATTTTCTCCGCGGCCTGTTATCCTGCCTCCGGAAAACGGACAACGGCTCTGGCAGAGGATAGTCGACCCTTTGAATACGGCAGGTGATCCGGTTATGAAATTGCTCAGACAGGGAAAATACGCTGAAGCGCAAAGCGTACTCAGCAGGCGTATTGCCGACAATCCCGGTCAGGCCGGGGACCGGATGCTCCGGGCGCTTGCACGGCTGCCCGGACTGGATCGGCCGCTTCCCGCCGGGCTGGATCCGGGGAAACTGCCCGGAGCAAAAGAGGGTTGGACGGCTGCCTCAGAATCCGGCGCGCTGAGGGATTTGAAAGCCGCGCTTGGCTGCAAAAAGGGCAAGGGAGACGATCCGTCTGAATTCGAGGCAACCGTGCATCTTTATACTGCCCGAATTTACGCAAGGCAATTCTCACTGGCCCTGTCCAAGGGTGGATACGGGTGGGTCAGCCCCTTTAACCGCGCGGGCGCGGAGCTTCGTGCCTGCTTTATGCGCAAACGTTCCATGGCCGGGGCACTGGCCCTTTCCCGTGCCCTGCACGCACGGCTTCCCGAAAAAATGAAAAAGAAAAAGAAGAATCGATAACACATCCGTATTCCTGAAAACATCTGGTATCATGGATATGATTTTTTATAATGCCGTTTGAGAATGATTTTGTGCTTTATTCACCTGCTGGAGCAACGATCCCATGCCGTCCAAACTCAGTTTACGATCCTCTCCCCGGCTTTTTATAACTTCGGAACACATTCAACGTCTGCGAAGGTCGAGCCGGAATTCATTTCTTCGAGATTTGCAGAAAACGGTTTCTGCAGAGGCGGAAGAATATCTTGCATCTTCACGATTGACCTATGACCGCAGCGGACACAATGCACACCTGGTCCGCGCGCGGGAAGTTCAGAAACGAGTCTGGACGCTGCTGGTGGAATATTTGCGTACCGGGGAACTGCGGTTTCGGGACGGAGCGGTGGCGGATATCCGGCGAATGGCAGGCTGGAAGTACTGGTCCTGGATCCGATGGCGGGAAGGCAATTCCGATCCCAATGCCATCTTTGATCTGAGCTATGGGGAGAACAGCGCCACGCTGGCTCTGGCATGGGATATCCTCAAAGACACACTCTCAGAAGAAGAGCGTAACCTGTTTGTTGAGACCGCTCAAGTCCGTGCGCTCCGCCCCTTTCTCAGAGAGACCCAGCGCCCCTCTGACGGCTGTACCCGCTGGTATTGCCACGAAACCTGCAACTGGAATACGGTATGCGCCGGGGGCGGCGGTATGCTGGCTTTGGCCATGTACGAGCAGGTGCCCGAGGCGGCGAAGGTGCTGGCGCGCGCCGAGACCTCGATTGATGCACTCATGCGCAAAGGGCTTGCGCAGATTGACAGCGGATGGTCCGAAGGCGTTGGGTACTGGAATTACGCTTTCCGGTATGCGTTTCTCTATCTGCTCAGCTGGGAGAATGCACTGGGGCGCAGGCATCCGCTGATGCGGCTCAAAACCGTTTGCCGGACACTCGATTTTCCTCTTCTCTTTTCACCCAATGGTCGGGCAGCCGCATTCAGCGACAATAACCGCTGGACGCCCATGCCCTTTCACCTGGCTGCTGCCCGGGCGCTGGACCACAGCGATGTCGTAACCGAAGTGATGAATTTGACCCAGAAAGCGGTTGAGCATAAAACCGATCCGTACTGGGAGCTTGTTTCCGGACAGTGGCCGTGGTCTGCACTGCTCCTTCTATTTTATCCAGAGAAGATAGTATCTTTTCCGCAGGTTCAGAAAAATGTATTACGGCTGTATCGCGGTCTGGACTGGGGGGTAATGGCGGATCAGTGGCCTCGACCGGGGTTCAGCGCAACTGTGCGGGGCGGTAGTACCCGGATTCCTCATGCCAACCGGGATCTGCTCTCCTGGAACCTGGTGGTGGGTGATGAGGCCTTTGTCCGGTGTGTGGACCATCTGCCATACCTGGATACTACTTTCGGACGGCAGCGCTGGGAACTCTTTGACCTCAGCCCGCAGGCCAAGAATGTCTTCCTGATCAACGGCGCGGGACTGCTGGAGCCCGGATTTGTAAAGACCACGACAGTGAACCTGGGAACAGGAATGCCCGGTATCCGCATGGATGCCACTGATTCCACGGGCATGGCGCGAAGCGACGTGCCTGTGGCTCGATTTTGCGGAAGGCTCTTTGTTATGCTGGACAAACGGTCGCTCCTGATCGTAGACCGACTCTCTTCCAACTATACCGCTCTCTTTGAGTCCCGGATGCATACCCCGGTTCCTGTTGCATTTGAAGAAGAGTCTGCCGTACTCAAGGGCAGGAAGCACCGTGTCTGTGTCCGGTACGCGTCCACAGCGCCTGCTTCTTTGTTCCGTGCGGAAGACGCCAGGGTAATGCCAGTGCCGGGTGAGACATCGACCATGCTCCGCTGGATTACCAACGGGCTCCAGACCGACGCGGTTCTGGCAACACTGGTTATTGCAGACAGTGACGGCCATGTATGCATTGACCGGGAAAAGAATGGATACACGGTCAGAGCGCAGGTTGGAAAGAAAACGAAAATCCTGCGGCTGACACCCAAGTTGCGATGTCGCAAATGCTGATCAAAAGAGACGAAAAAATTGTATTTAAACTGCTTTAATTATTGTCCAGGGAAATTACGGCATGCATGGAAAACGGCTTAAAGGGGAAACATCTTTATAATTAGACAGAATTAACGGGATTTACAGGATAAAGGATCTGTAACCGCCGTGTATACAGAGAACGGATTTATAAGCCTTGAACGCATCAATACATACAAACTGCCAAAAGAAATAGAACCATGAAAATGAAGAGACTCAATTCATTATTGGACTGGGGCGAATGGAAAAAGGATCATCGGTTTGGCCGCACATACAGTCGGTCAAAATCCATCCAGTGCGAACACATAAGGTCGACTTTTCGCCTGAGCTGGTCGACCAGGTCCGGGCCAAAAGTAAATACATCCTCTTCATCTGAAGTCGGCGCCAGAGGAATGGGTTGGGACTCAGCCTTTTCAAGCACCCCAATAAGTTCACCTGCATTATCCACTTCTTTGCGGAATACTTCGTAAATGGCCTTGCGTTCGTGGATGTATTCGGTGCGGTAAGGGATCTCGCATACCTCTTCATCGCCGAATTGTTTGTGCATGTCCAGCCAACCCGCGAACTCGATGGTGTGAGCGCTGGTTTTGAGAATGCAGATCGTTGCGGCAAGCCGTTCGTCCCAGGTCTTGTACTCCTGGTTGTCCCCGACGTTTTTTCTGAGCTGGCTGAGCAGACTGCGCGCTTTTGAAAACCCGCCAATAGCTCGACCGATATGACCGCAAAGATAGCTCGCGCTGGTGTGTCCGTCAATTATGCGGTGGGCTTCCATGTTCATGTAATCGGCTGCTTCTTCTTCAGAATTGGCCTGAAACTGGAATTTACGGTAATAGGCTTTCTCATCAGCCGAAAGTTCCAATGGGAAGGGCAGCAGGGGGCGGGTAAGCCAGCGTTCAGCTGTTACGGTCAAGTGAAACTTGATTCCGGACTGGGCTGCCGCACTCTGGCCTGCTTCAATGGCTTCCCAGAATTCTTCCAGTGTCTCTGCGTGGTCTTCGCCGACTTCTTCAACAGCCAGGTCGTGCAGCAGATTCACCCGACCACGGGTTCCGCTGACGGGCGTATCGATGAGTCGCTTGATTATGGCAAGATAGCGATCCTGCTGTGCGCTGTCTTCCCCGCCCGAGCCCACATTACAGACCACTTTCTTCTTGCCACCTTTGATCACAGCTTGCAGCGACTTGATGAATGAGCCCGGTGTGGGCAATGCCTTGGCCACGATAGACTGTCCTGTGCCGGCCCTAAAGATGCGGTTGCAGCGAACCGGAAGATAGCTGGCGCCTTCAAAGCCCATCCCGGGCTTAACAGACATTTCCATGGCACGGCCTTCATTCACGTCGCCTTTGGCACGAAAAAATATTTCCAGGTCTACGCCCGCGTCTTTGGCGCCGTCGATAAAGGCCTGTAAAAAACCGGTAATTCGCTTGGCAAAACCGCGCAGTTGACACCAGGCTGGACCATTGGGGTTGTTGTAGAGGTACTCACTCCAGCACAGACCGGCGCCGCTGTCATTCGTGTAATACGACATCGTGTCTATCACCGGTACCTGATTGAAAAAGGTCTTCATAGTGCGCCTGTAGATGGCAAGTACCTCGGGATGGTCTACGCAGGGCGAAAAATAGGGATGTTTTGTGCGCCGTGGCTGGTCCACCCGCGGACCGCGCCACTCAGGGTTTTTGCGAAAAATACTTTCGTCCCAGTACATGGGCTCATAGCCAAAAAAAGCGCCTTTGAGCCCCACCTTCTCAAGGACTTCACAGCGACGCTTTATCAGGTCCATGTTCTTGTCGGCATACTCCTGAGGAATCCAGGAGGAGAGTTCAGGCGGTACACAGAATTTAAAGACGCAGGGATTATGAATAGACCAGAACAGATAGGGATCGTCAGGGTCTGTAATTTCCCAGCGGCTTTTTGAGACCATGCCGCTGACCGTGAGGTGCGTAGCGCCTGCGTCTAAAGCCTTGTGTGCATATTCTTCAAAGCTGCTGGCACTTCCGCCGGTGTCGCCTTCGGCCAGGGCTTCTGTTCCGCCGCCAAGAATGAGTTTTTCATAGAGCGTACTCATGATACTTCCTCCTGCTGGGATTTGTGGGAAATCAGAGGTCTTTTCAAACGGTCTATCTTTTTTTCATACACGTTAGAATGAATATTCATAACCCCCATAGTATATTCCAAAGTGTCGTACCGTCAAGGTTAAATTGGGGATATCAAGCACGCCCCGGAAAACGGTACTGCAGTCGATGTAACAGTGAACGCATCGCAACGCCATCGACCATAGACGATGGACCATCGACTGTTTTTCATGTTGTTTTGTTACAGATGCGCGGCAAAGTCGTTGTATGCCATCAGGGTGAGGATGCTGGAGATGCGTACGCGGCGCTGGAAGACTTTGGGAAGAATTTTGAGGATGAATCCGGAGCGGGCTGTGTTTCGGGAGAAGAGCAGCGAGCAGAGACGTAAAGCAAAAAGCAGACGGTATTTCAGTCTGACCGGATCCTCTCTGTTAGCTTTCTTCCAGAAATCAATCTTCCAGTAGTGGTTGAGCTTCTTCCAGATGGAATCAAAGGAATATATGGTCTTAATCATTTCGCGGTATTTATTGAGCAGGTCGTCGGGTTTCATTCCCGCGGGTTCAAATACCACGTGACGGGTGTCATAGCGGCTCCAGTCCTTGTGATGAATCCGGCCTTCTCTTTCCAGCCGTTTGAATAATTCTGTTCCCGGCAGCGGCGTCAGGATATTGATCAGCGGCATGAGCAGGTTGTTTTCCTGGATAAATTCGGTGGTCTTGTGTAACGTCTCCGGTGTATCTCCGTCACTGCCTACAATAAAGGAACCGTGCACCAGGATACCGTGAGACTGGATGGTGCGGATCGCCTGGGCATAGTCCACGCGCTGGTTGACTTCTTTGTGCATGCTGTCCAGGGTTTGTGAGTCCAGCGACTCCAGGCCGATAAAGACCGCTTCGCATCCGCTTGAATGCATGAGTTCGAGCAGCGATTCGTCCCGGGCGATATTTACAGATGCCTGGCAGACCCAGTTGATGTTATGGGGTTTGAGCGCTGTAAAAAGTTCACGGGCATATTTTCGGTTGCCGATGATGTTGTCGTCGACAAAAAAGACCGCGCTTTTTTTCTTGTATTCGGACCCGCTGCTGTTGATCTCACTGATTTCCTGAATCACCTGGTCAACGGATTTGCTGCGCATCTTCTGTCCGTCAAACGCGTATACCGAGCAGAACTCACAGTGAAAGGGACACCCCTTGGAGGTCTGTACGACATCCGAGACATACCGGTCTCGTGTCAAGGCGGTTCGAGACGGAGGTGTGCAGGTCGTAAGATCGGTCCTGGTTTCCGATATGTACCGTTCCTTCAGCTGTCCGGCCTGAGCATCTTCAAGCAGCTGGGGCCAGATGTTCTCAGCTTCACCAATGACTACAGTGCTGCAGTGCAGCAGGGTGTCTTCGGGGCACATGGATGCGTGAATGCCGCCGAGCACTGTGGGTATTCCCTGCCGCCGGTACCTGTCAGAAATCTCATATGCCCTGTTTGCAAACATGGTGCGGACGCTGATTCCCACGAGATTCGGTTTCCATGAATAATCGATTTCTTCGATGTTTTCATCAAAGACTCGGATGTCATGCTCCGGCGGCGTCAGCGATATCAGGGTTGGAATAGCCAGCAGATACGACAGGGAGCGCCTGGAAAAGAGAAAAGAGGAATAAAATTCGTAGTCGTAAAAACTTCTTCCGCTTTGAGCGGCGTTTTTCGGAGTGATCAGGGCGATTCTCATTCAGACTCGATAAAAAGGGGTGAAACAATGCGACCGTCAGGAGTGACGAATCAATCTGCCACAAGTATATCCGGGACAATGCAATTTGCAAGAATAAAGAACCGGATCGGTGTTCAGTAATTTGGCGAAGCAGTGAAAAAAACAAAGAAGATACTTGACAGCCTGCTAAATGGTGCTATAATAGCACCAAAAGACATTGCGGTTTTACGGACATTGTTTTTTGGAGGTATGTATGCCGGCACAGCCGAATCAATCTCTTTCACTTGGTCTGGCCTGTCTTCAGGCACTGTCATCCGCGGATCGTCCGGTAGGGAGCCGGGAACTGGCGCGGATGCTTGATATTGAACCCACCCGATCCAACCGCCTGCTGGGAACACTGGCAAGCCTGGGTATGGCGCAGCAGAACGCAGATCGGAAGTACACGGTCGGGCCGGCCATTCACGTGCTGGCCACGCAGGCGCTCAAGGCATCCGGGCTGCTCAGTGCAGCGCTTCCGCATGTACGGGAACTGCTTACAGAGGACCTCTCCGTAGTACTGGGGGTTCTCTGGCAGGGACGGGTCTGCTATATTCTTCATGCGGAGCCGGGTCAACCTCTGGAGCAGTCAATTTCCGCAAGGCATCTTTTTCCGGCAGCTGTGTCCACGATCGGCAGACCGATTCTGGCGTGCAGTGATCCGGCGGAAACAGATGCCGCACTCAAGGCAGCGGAAGAGGATGGTCGTGCGATCAGCCGGACGAAATTAAACAAAGAACTGGATCGGGTCCGCAAAGACGGGTACGCGTACAGAAAAAATGCAGACCGCTCATCCGTAGGGGTTCGGATCGGCACGCCGGGTGTGGCAGGACTGGCGTTTATCGGTAGATTCAGCCGGCGGTCAGTTTCCCGCCTGGCACAGGTGCTTCAGCAGGCAGCGGACGCAATTTACAGTGACATGAAAGGAAATTGAGATGACAACTCGAAATACAGAAAATTATTCGTTTGACGTAGTGGTTGCAGGCGGCGGTACCGCAGGTCTGGCTGCAGCCATTGCTGCGGCGCGAAGCGGTGCTGCCACAGCGATTGTACAGGACCGCCCGGTTTTTGGCGGAAATTCCTCAAGCGAGATCCGGGTCGCGCCCCTGGGATCCGGAACATTTAATGGATGGTCGCGGGAGACCGGTATCTTTGAGGAGTGGCTGCTGGAGGAGCGTTCCCGAAACCATGATGATGTCTTTGACGGCATGGCCAATTCACACTATGACATGGTGCTGTGGGAATCGGCTAAAGCAGAATCAGGGCTGACCGTCTTTATGAATACCTCGGTTCGCAGAGCCGAAACAGAGACGCTGGATGACGGACGGGTGCGTATTGCAACTGTCCATGCATCGCAACTGGCCACGGAAAAGGAATTCTGCTTTTCAGCCAGACAGTTTATTGACTGCACGGGTGATGCAACCCTGGGATTTCTGGCAGGAGCGGATTTCCGCTACGGTCGGGAAGCGCGCAGTGAGCACAGCGAGAGCATGGCTCCGGTGAACGCGGACGATCAGACCATGGGCGCAACCCTGACCATGCGGGCACGAAATATCGGAGTTCCGGTTCCCTTTGAAGCGCCGGAGTGGGCTCGGAAATACCGAACCCAGGAGGATATCGGGTTGCTCCGCGCTCCAAGCCGATTTAACCGCAAGGATTACAGCGGCTGGTGGTGGATGGAGATCGGAACCCCGTATCATCAGATTGATGACAATCAGGCAATCCGCGATGAACTCCTGGCCCATGTCATGGGCGTGTGGGATTACATCAAGAATTACGGTCCGGATAGAAACGAGGCAACTGAATATGCGCTCGAATGGGTGGGCATGGTGCCGGGTAAGCGGGAATCCCGACGACTGATGGGAGATGTGATTGTGACGGAAGAGGACTGCCGTTACGACAGAGTGTGGCCGGATCGGGTCTGTTATTCGGGATGGTTTATTGACCTTCATACCATGGGCGGAATTCTGAAAAAGGATGAGCCGGGTGAACCCACTCACGCAGACGACAATTATCGGTACTGGACCCGCGTGGCTCCGTTTTCGCTTCCGCTTCGCTGTCTCTATTCCCGCAACGTGTCCAACCTCTGGATGGCGGGACGGAATATCAGTGTTACCCATGTGGCGCTCGGTTCGACCCGGGTGATGATGACGCACGCACTCCAGGGTCAGGCCGCAGGGGCAGCGTCTGCTTATGCGGCCTCGGCCGGACTGGATGCGCGTTCAACCGCAGATCCGGAAGGGGAACATATTTCCAGTATCCAACAGCAGCTGCTGCGCGATGATGTCCATGTCTTTGACATGCCCAATCAGGATCCGGATGACCTGGCCAGAGGCGCGGCCGTGACAGCGGATTCCCAGGCTGCTCTGGATTTTGGTGAGCCGCTTGAAGGCGCGGAACTGGAACTGATGGTTCCGTTGAGCCAGATGATTCCCATGAGTGACGGCAGGCTTGACCGCATTGCCGTGTATCTGCGTAATGCGCTGGACCGCGACAATACGGTTACAGGAAGGATCTGTCAACAGGAGCGGATCTGGGACCGGGAGAATGGTGAGCAGATCGCTGCATTTGAATGCACGGTACCGGCTGGTTCCGCAGGCTGGCAGGAGATTGAAGTCAATGGACGGGCCGCAGAGAACAAACCCTGTCGGATTATGCTGGATCAGGCGCCCGGTATTTTCTGGTCCAGGGCTTCGCTGAATCCGACCGCCACCACAGCCCAGCATCTCTATACCTGTTCAGGCGGATGCCTGCCAGGCAATGAACACATGGACCCGCTCAAACCCGAGGCCGTTGACCTGCCGGGGTACGCGCTCTGGACTCAGCATCGCCACATGGCCCTGGCGGTGCGGGTTTCACCGGCTCCCCAACCCTACAGTGCGGACAACATAACCAATGGGGTTGCATGGCCTCTGTCCCGGCCCAATCTGTGGGTGTCGGATCCAAAATGTGCGCTGCCCCAGTCTGCGGTTATTGATCTGGGACCAGAACGAGAATTCAATACAGTGATTCTTTCCTTTGATACCCACCTGGATTATCCGTACAAATCCATGGGCAGATTCTGGAGAGCCCATTCCTGCGCAAAGGACTGGAAACTGTACGCGCGGATCGAAAACCAGTGGAAGGAAATCCACAGTGAGCAGGGAAATTACAAACGCCGCAGAACAATCACCTTTGAAACAGTATGCGCGTCAGCACTCCGGGTGGAAGTCCTGAGCACAAATATCCAGACCGCGCAGGCCAAACCGGATACAAATCTGAGAAAGCCAGCGGAAATGGAACACGCCCGTTCCGCCCGGATCTATGAGGTCAGGGTGTATAATAAAAGGGGCAACTTATAGTCTATGGTCGATTTATTGGCAGATAAAACGACTGATTAATTCGCGGATCGGCTGACTTCGTACCAGTTGGCGCCGTCAAAGACCAGGGTGATGGTGTCGTCAGCAGATGTGGTGAAATTTCCTGCCAGTTTAAGATTGTCAGTATCATCATTCAGCGTAAGAACTGCGTCAAAGATAATGGTGATTCGTGTACCTGCGGTTACGTCGGTTGCGTCGATTGTATCTATGTTTGTTGTTCCGGTTACATGAAAGAGATTTCCGCTGGGGGTAATGGACGCCGCTGAAGCCACATCAGCGCCTTTGTACAAACTGGTCAGGCCACCTGGTGTGATCTTGACCCGTGTGGTTCTGGTCGTGCCTGCGCCGCCGCCTGCAGTCTGGAGTTCAATAGCGCCACCGTCATCCGATGCCTGGTTGGCAATGCCGCCGGAAATTTTAATAGCACCACCGTTGGTTCCGTTTGCTGAACTGGCGGTACCGCTGACGGTGTAGGCGGATGGAGTTGCACTGGAAATGCCTCTGCCGAAATAGACGTTATTCATGGCTGCTGTGTCTGAACCTGCAACAAACGTATTGGCAGATCCATTGGTTACGGCACGTCCCAGGCCAATGGAATTGTTGCCTGTAACATTGGCATTGTCGCCGATGGCAACGCTTCCCGTAGGCGAACCCGAGTCGCAGGCTTGATAGCCGATGATAATATTGGAGTCGCCGCCTCCCAGTCCCTTACCTGCGGCATCACCAATCAGAACGTTGTAATTCGCGGAACTCATGTTCTCACCCGCTTCATTGCCAACAACGGTATTTCTTTCTCCCGCACAGTTGTATGCTGAACCGTATCCTACAAATGTATTAAAACCGGTTGCGTCTGCGTTCGCTCCAGAATAGGCTCCGATACATGTGTTTTCTGTTTTAGTTGTTAATGAAAGACCAGCCTGAAAACCGATCAACGTGTTGCCGTATTCGTTTATATTTTGTCCGGCCTGGGAGCCGATGCATACATTCTTTTCCTGATCGCAATTATAACCGGCATTATAACCGACAAACACACAGTCCTCGCTGTCGTCTCCGTTGGATTCATCACCGGCTGAATAGCCGATGAAGACATTTCTATCTCCTTTAACTTTGTTGCCAGCCAGGCGGCCGACCGCTGTGTTGTTGCTGCCGTAAGAATATCGCATCGCATCGTCTCCCACAGCGGTATTGTTTGTTCCTTCTGTACAGTCACCCATGGCATTGGTGCCGACCGCGGTAGAGGATGTTGGATTGGTATGATTCTTCAGTGCGCCTGCGCCGATGGCGACCAGTTCCGCGCCTCCGGTTAATTTCTGGGCAGCCTGGTGACCGACAGCAACATTGACAGCTGAAGTGGAAGCGCTTTCAAGCGCGGCGCATCCCACAGCCACATTGTAACCGCCGGATGTAATAGCGGTTCCGGCATTGTGGCCAAGATACACGCTTTGCGCGCTGGTTGTGACACTGTCTCCGGCGTTATTGCCGAAACGTTCGGTCCGGTCCGCAACCGGGCAGGATACATTGCTGCTGAAGGTTTTTTCTCCGCCAATGGTCTGATTACCGGCACTCATGACAAAGGATGCATCTGCGCCGGCTTCGGGAATCGTATAGGCCCGGTCCGCGCCCAGGTCAGCCACGCTGATGCCCGCGTTGTGATCATTTCCCGAATCCAGAATATTGAGCGCGTCCTGCAGGTTGACTGCTCCCAGAAAGCTCTGCGCACCGGTGAAGGATTGCGCATCGTCTGTCCGGGCCATAGTAAAGTCTGAGTCCGGCGGCGTGGCCACACGCGTTGCTCCGGATGTCAGGCCGCCCAGTTCAAAGCGGAGCAGCTTGGTGTTGTCTGCGTCGTCCTTGAGAAAGGCGCTGGTATCGGTTATCGGGATCTGCGCGTCCACATAGGTCTTGATCGCTTTGGCAGAGCCCAGGGTATTGTCGGAACCGGAGACGGTTGACAGATCCGTATCCAGGACACCGGCCTTGAGGTTGTCCAGCTCCAGGTTGCTGATGGTGGAGGCGTCCGCGTCAACATCAACAGACAAGTTGGCTTCGTTGACGTCAATATCGATTTCATTGTTGGCCGCATCCAGCGTGACGGTTACTTTGTTGGAACCGGCATTGATATTTCTAAGTTCCAGGTCTGTTCCGTTTTTCTGTTTGTAGACGCCTACGCCGGCTGTTCCTACGTTGGAGCCGGTATTGGCTTCTCCGGCTGCAATGGAGCTTGTTTCTTTCCATACCGCAGCTCCGCTGGATGCGTCCAGGCACAAGTAGCTTATGTCTGCAGTCGTGTCCACCCATATGGAGCCGACTGCGTATCCGTCATCCGTGTCTTCGTCGGCTGTAGGGGCCACAGCCGCGTCCAGGTTGCACTTGATGACTTCATAGGTGCTGTCGCCTGTCTTGCGCATGAATCCGTCTGTACCCGAAAAATCCGAATCCATGACTGCCGCGGCAGCATCCACTGTGGCGGATGTGACGATCTCAGAAGCATCCGCGTCAATATCGACTTCATTGTTTGCGGAATCAAGTGTCACCGTGATTTTATCCGATCCTGCATTGATGTTTCGCAGCTCCAGATCGGTTCCGGTCTTCTGCTTGTATACGCCTACGCCGGCGGTACCGGCATTGGAGGCGGTGTTGGCTTCACCGCTGCCTTCGTTGTCCACGCCATCAGCAAATCCGGCAGGCATGTCTGTGATATTGTCCCAGTCCAGGTAGTAGCTGCTTTCCTTGTCTGCGAGTTTGCCTGCGTTGAATGCATGTGGACTGGCTGTGAGTTTGAGGCGGGGGGTCATTTCATTGTCGTCTTCGATTTTAATGCCCAGGTAGAGCACCTGATTGAAGGAGAGCGTTCCGAACGCGGTCTGTGAGCCCAGCTTCACGCTGTAAACGCCGTCCTTGACCGCTACGGTCTGTGTTTCCTGCCATTCTGCGGTCCCGCCGGTTTCCACCGTGTACAGACTGAAGACAATCGAGTAATTGCCGTCCGACACCACACCACCGGTTTCAGGATTGAGCATTCTTCCCTGAAAGGCGATCTCCGCAGGTGGATTGGCATAGGATCCTGGAGTGCAAAAGAAGGCAATCAGCAGTGAACACGCAAAAACAGAAATAATGTGTTTCATTATACATTCCTT
The DNA here is from genome assembly GCA_964524955.1 of uncultured Planctomycetota bacterium. Classification (GTDB taxonomy): domain Bacteria; phylum Planctomycetota; class CAZGEP01; order CAZGEP01; family CAZGEP01; genus CAZGEP01. The sequence continues at coordinate 20,018 of CAZGEP010000034.1, forward strand.
TCAACAGTTATTTGTTCTGTACAGCAGGGACAAATCCTGCCTGATGAGTATACGTTGCACTGTCGGACGTGCCGACAAAGGGTTCGCCAACGGTGTTTTGCTGGGTATAGGATGCAGAGGATGTTTCCTGGCCTCCAGATGAAAGTGTGCTGCCGCCGTCTGCGGTTCCGGTATACGCAGAGGTTGCTGCAGAGGCTTCGTTGGAATACGATGAATTTCCGGAGGTGTTGTACGAAAATATGCGGTAATAATAAGTGGTCGACCCGATCCTTCCAGTATCGGCATAGGTCAGAACACCGGATGTGACTCGGTCGATCTCTGCGTATGTTCCGCTTTCGCCGGTTTTACGTTCAATCGCGTAACCGGTCTCTCCGCTTCCATTCGCTTCCCAGGTTATATTGATCCGGCTGCTGGATACGGCCTGAGCGGTCAGGTTTATCGGCGCTTCAGACGTAAGAGTTGCGGATGAAGCAATGGTAATAAAAATCCATGCGCTTCCGGAATTACCATCCAGGTCGGTAACAGCAGCGGAAATAATATGGGTTCCAATGGAAAGGTTGGTCAGGTCCAGTGATGTTCCGGTTCCCAGTTCACCATTAATGCTGGATGTCCATACAATGGATGTGCCGCTCATATTTCCTTCCTGCGGATCATAGGCCTGAGCTCGCAGCGTAATATTTTCTCCTTCTTTGTAACTGCTGCCGTTTTCAGGGCTGGTGATGCGTATGACCGGAATATTATAATCCCCGCCTCCAGAATCGCCGGACCCACAGGATAGTATACACAATGAAAAGGCAATCATGATGAGTATGAAGGCTTCTATCTGTATGTTTTTCATAAGTTCTTTCTATGAAATAAATTATGTATTTTTAATCCTTTGGTGAAGTTGAATCCTCATTTAAGTCGTTTACAATATAGCCCATAAATTCAAGTTGTCAAGGGGAAAAATCACCTAATCGCTTAATTTTGTAAAAAGGATATGGGCTGACTGCGAATCTGGAGCATGGCTGTTTTATCTGTCAAAAAGGCGCAAAATGGATGAAGCGCGACGTAACTCAACAGAGTCATGAAATGAAAACACTTGTTGTCAGTGATATATTTTCATGTAATGTTTGACATTGTTTTTTAAGCTCTATATAATTGCTACTCGAACGATAAAATGGGGTTTAGTCTGTGGCGCACTTGTAAGGAATAGTTTACCTGTGGTAAATTCAGAAAAAATAGAAACGCTTTCCGCAAACGCTCAAGCACTCGAACGGCTGCAGGATCTTCGTTTCGGTATCATGATTACATGGATCCTCTTCTCCGGCATGGGAAAGGAGAAAGACACTGCAGGCGGATGGGGTGCGCTGACCCATGATGAAGAACGCAACAGGGAACTGGCTCGCAATTTCAGTGAGCGGGCTACTCGCTTTGATGCCGATGAATGGGCGCGAGTTTTCAAAGACGCTGGCGCGCGTTATGTTGTTTTTGTGCCCAGCCACATGCTCGACTTTTCGCTTTCCAGAACCCGTCTCAATGATTTCAATGCGGGTCGGGATTATACGGGTGAACTGGCCGATGCCTGCAGAAAGCAGGGGCTGGTTTTTGGTTTGTATATCCACCTGGCCACGGGCATGCTTTATAAATACAACGGCTGTCTGGGCCGCCGTAATGAAGTATTCGGCAAGGCCCGCGTGGAGCTGGGAGAGAAACAGGACGCGTACCTGGATGCCTGGATCACGGAGCAGTGCACGCAGTATCAGCCGGCCTTTGTATGGCTGGACGGATGGACCGGTATTGCACGGGCCATCGAGACCGTGGGCGCGGATCCGTATAAGGTCTATGATTTCAAGCGAATCGCCAATACCATCCGCGGCTGCGGACCGGACATCCTGATCGGAAATAAAATGGTTCGTCCGGGTGTAACCGATTACCGCGTGACCGACCATCTCTTCTGGGCCAACAACTGTAAAGAACCGCTGGACAATTCCGTTCCATCCGAATGTTCGGACATACTGCCCGGCAATGAGTGGATGGCGTTGAGATCCGAACAGGAAGATTTTCTTTCTGCCGAAGAAATCAATGAACAGACGCAGCTCTACATCAAGCGAATGATCAGCGGCGCGGGCAGGGGAGTCAATTATATGCTCAATGTTGGACCGCTTCCCAGCGGTGAACTCCAGCGGGTGGAGGTCGCGATCCTTGAGGGAATGGGCGCGTGGATGAAGCAGTACGGCCAGACCCTGTACGGAACCCGACCGGTCTCCGGTATAGACGTGCCCTGGGGATATGTTCTTTTCAAAGACAACACGGTTTATGCGCATATTCTCGATACCCGCGACATACACAAGGCAAAGGGGTTTCCGCTGTATGAGGACAGCCCGGAGATGACCGACATGGTCAAACGTCAACTGAAGAGCGGCCTGCCCGAAGATGGTCGGCTCCGAATCGGCCCGCTGGAAAGGACGCCCAGAACCGCACGGCTCCGGACCGGTACTGTTGGCGATGACGCCGGAGCAATGCTTCCCATGACAGTAGAGGAAAAATTTGTTACAATTGATGTGTCCGGTGTGTCATGCGACCCGGTGGATACGATCATGAAACTGACGGAGTAACAGAGGTGTGCCATGAGTACAAGTCGGATGCAGGCAGAAAAAGATTTGCAGACCGGACGTGAAGTATGGCGGATGACCCGCAGCAAAACACATGATATCCATACCTATTATGATATCAACTCCTGGAACCCGCAGATGACCCGGATTGCCTTTTCATCAATCCATCCGGATGATATCCTTGAGCAAAAAACCGCTCACACACCCAGGGGCATGCTCTGTATCATGAACGCAGACGGCTCCGGACGGGAGTGCCTGGCCGAGGGAACGGATTTCAGCGTACATGTCGGATGTCTGCCCATCTGGAGCCGGTCGGGTGAAAAAATCTATTACCTCTCCGGCGATCACACCTGTGAGATCGATATCCGAAGCCGTAAGATCCGCCATATCCCGGGATTGATCGGCCGCGCGCTCAGTCCGGACGGTCGGTTTCTGGCCTGTCAGCATGCGGAGCCTGAAAAAAAAGGCGTCAGCGTGGTGGATCTGGGTGACCTCAGTGCAACCGACATTGTTTCGGCAGAGTCCATGACCGAAATCATGCTCAATACATTCAACCGGACCGCGCGCATGCCGGACATGGATACGGATGCAATCGACCCGGTTCAGGTGGCCAATATCAAGTGGAGTCCGGATGGTGAGACGTTGATGCTTCGCTTCAATTACATGCCGGACCAATACATGAAATCCATTTTTGTATTTCAGGCCAACGGGTCTGGATTGAAAAGACTGGAGCTGGTATCACCGTTTTTCGGTCATCATTCCTGGCATCCGGACGGAAACCATATTCTCTACTGTGACCGGAGTCCGGATCGTGACGCGAGCCTGTATTTTCTGGCGGATAAAGAAGGCTTCAGCCGCCGGGTTCTGAGCAGCGAGCATCTGGGCAGTCATCCGCTTTTCAACCCGGCCGGCACCGAGATTATTGATTTCGGCGGCGGATTCATTATTCATCTTGATGTTGAAACCGGTGTATCGCAGCGCGTTGCCTCGTATACGAATAACCTCAACGAAGGACTTCATCCGCATCCCTCCTGGAGTCCGGACGGCATGCAGATTATCTATCATTCCGATCATACCGGCACCAGTCAGATCTATACGATGCCGGTTTCATCCATTCACCAGCCATAATTAGGAGATATATGATGAAAGTTGCCGTCATTGGCGCAGGAAGTATAGGCTTTACCCGCGAAATTGTCCGGGACATTCTGTCTGTGCCCGAATTCAGAGACACCACGGAAATCGCGTTTACAGATATCAGCCGACAGAACCTGGACATGGTTACCCGGCTGTGTAAGCGCGACATGGAAAGCAATGGCGTGAAGTCCACGCTCACTGCCACCGTTAACCGGCGGCAGGCACTTACGGACGCGGACTATATCTTCTGCACTGTCCGTGTGGGCGGACTCGAAGCCTTTCAGACCGATATCGACATTCCCCTCAAATACGGAGTGGACCAGTGCGTGGGCGATACCCTGTGCGCGGGCGGGATCATGTACGCGCAGCGCACGATTCCACAGATGCTGGAATTCTGCCGGGACGCGGCCGAAGTGTCTTCTCCGGACTGTGTCATGATTTCGCATGTGAATCCAATGGCCATGAACACCTGGGCCTGCAATGAGTACGGGTATGATGTGGATTTCATCGGATTGTGCCACGGCGTTGAACACGGAGCCCGTCAAATTGCCCGGGTGCTCAAGGTGCCGGTGGATGATCTGGACATTGTCTGTGCCGGCATCAATCACCAGTCCTGGTATATTGATATCCGTTACCGCGGAAAAGACATGACCGACAAACTGCTCAGCGCCTTTGAGAAACACCCGCAGTTCAGCAAGACTGAAAAGGTCCGCATTGACATGATGCGCCGCTTCGGTTACTACTCCACTGAATCCAACGGTCATCTGAGTGAATACGTGCCCTGGTACCGCAAACGCCCTGCTGATGTACGTAAATGGATAGACCTGGGAAAATGGATTGACGGTGAGACCGGCGGGTATCTTCGGGTCTGCACCGAATCCCGCAACTGGTTCAAGACGGATTTCCCCAACTGGATGAAACAGGATCCCTGGCCGTATGCCCCCGAGCACCGCGGCCTGGAGCATGGATCGTACATTATCGAATCTCTGGAAACGCGGCGTCTTTACCGAGGTCATTTTAATGTGGTCAATGCGGGATGTATTTCCAATCTGCCGGCCGACTGCATTGTGGAAGCACCGGGGTATGTGGACGGTAATGGCGTGAGCATTCCCAAGGTAGGCGATCTGCCCCTGGGCTGCGCCGCGGTATGCAATGCGAGTGTCGCTGTGCAGCGCATGGCCACGGAGGCGGCTGTATGGGGAGATGACGAACTGCTGCGCCAGGCCATGATGATGGATCCACTGGTCGGAGCCGTCTGTAATCCGCCGGAGATCTGGCAGATGGTTGATGAAATGCTCGTGGCCCAGTCACGCTGGCTGCCGCAGTACAAGAGTGCGATCCGGGCAGCCAGGCGGCGGCTGAAAAAGGGACCGCTGCTTAAAACCAGGACCGTAAAAGGCGCCCGTATCAAGACCCGGACGGTCAAGGAAATGGCTGGAAATACCAAAAAAGCACGATCGGCAGCGTCTGCCGCGGACAAGGGAAATGTGAAAACATAGATTTTTCTGTAAACGTTAAGACATGATTGAACTTGTCGCAGTATACGCAGTATTACGAAGCGCTGGTTTATTCAGGAAGAGAATATGGCTGCAGATACAGGTAGCGGAGATACAGACGGGGATACGGATTCCCGTTTCAGAATCCGGGGCATGACGCGCATCGGATTTGAGAGTATACACTCCTTTTTCAATAACACCGCACGGAAACATCTGTGCGGCTGTATTGCATTTTCATTCATACATCCTGTCCGCTTGTTTCAAAGGGCACTCAACCCTGCCCGGCTGTGCGTGTCCATGTCCGGTAACAACCAAGCTGCCGGATCTGATCAACAATACCCGACCCGAATCAAGGAGGTCCTGTGAACCCGTCATACAAACAGAATCCGTTATGGCCATATGCAGTTCAGCAGGGTGTACGCATCGGAAACACCTTTCTTTCTGATATCCACAGTGCCGATGCGCTTGAACAGCAAAAACCCGATTTGCGCAGACAGTTTATGGACATGCTGGGACTTGGCCCGGACGTGCCGCGTACAGAACTCAACACCACAGTCACCGGTACAGTGGATCGAAGCGATGTCGGGTTCCGCATTGAAAAACTTCACTTTCAGAGCATTCCAGGGCTCTACGTGACCGGCTGTATGTACATCCCTGAAGGTGCCGGTCCCTTTCCCGCCATCCTCTATGTCAACGGCCACGGCGGCAGCGGAGAGCGAAGCGGGGGTAAGGCATTCTATCAGCAGCATGCACTCTGGTTTGCCTCCCGCGGATATGTCTGCCTGCACATCGATACCCTGCTTTACGGAGAGATTCCCGACGGTATCCATCACGGCCTCCATCACATGGGCCGATCCTGGTGGATCTCCCGCGGATACACGCCCTGCGCCGTCGAATGTCTGAACGGTCTGCGGGCGATGGATGTGCTCGCTGCCCGTCCGGAGGTGGATACAGAGCGCATCGGCGTAACCGGTCGTTCCGGAGGTGCGGGCTACTCCATGAACATCGCAGCCCTTGACGAACGGGTTGCCGCGCTGGTACCGGTAAGCGGCGGGGGTGTCTTTGATATTGAAGATCTGGTATCCAGGATGCCGGGCGGGTGCGACTGCACCATCTGGTGCAATACGTATGAGTGGCCCCGTGTGGCTGGTGTGGCCCGGCTGATTGCACCGAGGCCCATCCGGATTCTTTACGAAGGACTAAGCGGAAGCACTGTCGATGTCTGCCTGCGTGTGCGTAAACGCCTGGAACAGTTGTACGGGCTCTATGGAGAAGATGTGCAGAAAAACAACATCGACGTAAAAGTGCTGGAGGGAGGCCATGCAAGTACTCCGCAGCTCCGGGCTGAAGCGCGCGAATGGCTCAACCGGCATCTGAGTCATCCATGCGACGCGGCCGATGAATCCGCTGCAGAGACGCGGGCAGAAAAGCTGCGTGTCTTTCCGGCAGACAGTGACCTGCCTGCAGACTCAGTCAACCATGACATCGACCGCTGCCTGGTTCTCCAGGCAGATCTCCGGATTCCCGAACCCGGAAAATTCAACGAGTGGCGCACCGACCTGATCCATAAATTGCGCAAGAGACCCTTTGCCGCGCTTGGGGAGACTCACATCAAGTGTTCAGGATTCAAGCAAACAAATGGATTCCTTTCTGTTGATCCGCCGCTGGGGGTGTCCTGGCAGGTGTGTGATCAGGCATCATCCAGACGCCACTGGCTGGTTCTTCTGGATCGTGACCACACAGCGGGCAGTCTTCCGGAGTGGGCCGCGCCGATTATTCAAAACGAAACTGCGATTACACTCGGTGTTCGCGGAACCGGTCATGGGGCCTGCGACACAGACGGGGACTGGCCCGAACGCCATCTTGAGCGGGCCCTGCTTCTCTCCGGTCAGACACTGGACCTGGGCCGGGTTCGGGATGTTATCATTGCTGCCCGGGCATACCGCAGGCAGGAACCGGAGGCCGATATTGCGCTTTTCGGCCGGAGCCGGATGGGCATGATCGGCGCGTATGCGGCACTGTTTTCATCAGATATAGATGAACTGACCCTTATTGCTCCGCCAGGCTCGCACATGGCTGAACAGAGTCCGCAGTTTCCGGGCATTCTCCGCGTGCTGGATATACCTGTAGCACTCGGACTCCTTGCGCCATGCCCGCTGCGGCTGATCACAGAATGTCCGGACAATTTTGAACCAACGGTTGAGATCTATACCTGTGCAGGCGCTGCAGATGCCCTGCGCATTGAAAAGAAGAAAAAACTTTTATAGGGAGAACCAGTATGCGGTGGGTTATCTATACAATGGTATTGTTTCTGTTCAGTGTGTCAACAATGGCCGGGGAATTTCACGTTTCTCCGGCAGGCAGTGACAAAAACCCGGGCACAAAGGAAAAACCTTTTGCCACGCTGGAGCGGGCTCGCGATGCGGTGCGGGCGCTGAAAAAAGGTGAACCGCGATGCATTGTGATGCGCGGCGGTGACTACTACGGTGTGTCGCTGGTGCTGGAACCGCAGGACAGTGGGCTTGCGATCCAGGCGGCTTCGGGTGAGACGCCGGTTGTCTATGGCGGGAAGCCGGTCATCGGCTGGCAGAAGGACGGCGACAAGTTCTTTGCCGCAGATATTCCCGGCGTCAAGGATAGAACCTGGGATTTCCGGTCCCTGGTGGTCAACGGCGAACTGCGGCCGCGGGCACGTCTGCCGAAGACGGGGAAGTTCACGCATCTCACGCGATTTGACGCCAGGCGTTATCCCACCTCTCAGGGGGGATTCCGCGGCGCGGACAAGCCGGAGTTAAAACTCAAACTCAAGTACAAAAAAGGCGACCTGGGTCCGTGGCTGGACGTGAACAACGCGGAACTCGACATCATGCACTCCTGGGATTCTTCCATGGTCGGCCTCAAGTCGCACGATGCCCAGAACCGGATCCTGCACTTCTCCAATCCGACGTTGTATCCTCCGGGCGCATTCGGCGTTCGCCGGTATGTGGTCTTCAACATCCGCAAGGGAATGCACGAGCCCGGGCAATGGTACCTGGACCGCACTCGGGGTAAGGTGGTGTACTGGCCCAGGCCCGGCGAAGACATCAGGCAATTGCGGGTTGTGGCGCCCACGACTGAAGCGATCGTCAGAATCAAGGGCACCCGGTCGGGTCCCGTTTCCGGCATCTCCGTTCGGGGGCTGCGTCTCTGTTGCACAACCACCCCGTTAAAAGCGGGCAAGTTTGGCGCACAGGTCTACGAAGGCGCCATAGAGGCCCGGTTTGCCCACCATTGCACCTTGACGAAACTGCGCATTGCTGCCGTAGGCGGGCAAGCCATAAGGATCACGCGAGGCATGCATAACGTCGTGAAAGGTTGCGAGATTGAGATGACCGGGGCGGGCGGAATCTATGCCGTTCAAGGATCGCACGGTCGTATTGTCGGCAACCGTATCCGGAACATCGGCAAGACCTACGTCAGCGCTATAGCTATTCGCACCGCGGATAGCTGGAAGGCTCCGAAGCTGAGTCATCACAACCTGGTCTCGGGCAATCTGATTCTCAATACGCCCTATATCGGCATCGAGTGCAAAGGCGTGAGCAACCGGTACGAAAGCAACATGGTAAGCAACGCGATGTGCGTATTGAACGACGGAGCGGCTTTTTACAGCAACGGCAAAAAGCACATTATTCGAGGAAACGTGGTCCGCGACATCGCCAAGGGCAAGCTGGCCATCGCCTACTATATCGATGAACTTGGCGAGGATATTTTGGTAGAGACCAATGCAGCACTGAACTGCTCGTGGCCGGTACATGTTCACCTGGCTCATCGCAACACTTACCGCAACAACCTGTTTATCGCGAAAAAGGACTGCAAAATAACCTTTCCGCGCAGCCGGAACATCACCATGGAAAAGAACATCATATATGCAGGCGGAACGATCTCAGGGAGCGACACCCATGCGGTTTCCCGATGGAAGGACAATATATTCTTCAGTCGGACGTCACGATATAAGGGCATACCGGGAAATGCGGCCCAACGTGTTGCTCCGCTTTTCAGGAACGCAGCCAAAGGAGATTACGGTTTCAGGGACGCATCGCCTGCCCTGAAACTCGGCATAGAGCCGGTCAAGGTGCCGGGCATGGCCGCCTTTATCAGGGCCATGAAAACAGTGAGTGCTGAATGAATGAAGTGAAAACCATTTTCAAGGAAATTCAGAATGCGTCATGTCATGATGTTTGTGTTATTGTGTTTAAGCTTTGAGGCGATTCGTGCAGCGGATCTTTATGTTTCACCCACAGGAAATGACAAGAACCCGGGTACAAAGAAAAAGCCCTTTGCCACGCTGGAAAAGGCCCGTGACGCGGTGCGCGCGATCAGGAAGAAGGGCCTGCCCGAAGGCGGCGTTACTGTGCGGCTGGAGGCCGGGACGTATGAGCGCAGGAGCACCTTCGATCTCGGGCCGGAAGATTCCGGAACAAAGGATGCGCCCGTCGTGTACCGGGGAGTCGAAGGGAAAGACGTGCGCATCACCGGGGGGCGTTCGATCCCGGCTTCCGCCTTCAGAAAGGTAACGGACAAGGACACGCTCGCGCGGATGCCCGAAGAAGGCCGGGGCAAGGTGCTGGTCTGCGACCTGAAGCCTCTGGGCATTACGGATTTGCCGGCCATGGAACCGTTCGGTTTCGGTCGCGACGCGGTGCCCGCTTCCCCGGCGGTAATCTTCAATGATAAGGGCCTGCAGGTGGCCCGCTGGCCGAACACGGGATTCGCCAAATACGGGAAGATAGTTGACCGCGGCTCCCGCCCCCGCTGGAATGAAAAACCGGATCGTCCCGGCCGGTTTCAATACATTGGCGAGCGTCCTGCGCGCTGGACCAGGGCTCACGACCTCCTGCTTCACGGATACTGGGCATACATGTGGGCGGATGAAGCCCTTCCGGTCAAGTCCATTGACACGAAAAAGCGTGAGATCACGCTGGCTCAACCCCATCGCTATGGCCTTGATCCGCACCATGCCGCGAAAAGGGAGCGGCCTTTCTACGCCCTCAATCTGCTGGAAGAACTGGACGCGCCCGGGGAATACTTCATTGACCGGAAGGCCGGCAAACTCTACCTGTCTCCGCCTGCTGATATCCGGAGTGCCCGTGTGCTGATAACGCTTCTTCGCGATCCGCTGATCCGGCTGAAGAACGCTTCCCGCGTCACGCTTCGCAACCTGACCGTGGAGGCGGGGCGCGGCAACGGTATTGAAATCAAGGGCGGCAGCCATAACCTCGTAGCTGGCTGCACGCTTCGTAACCTGGGCATGTGGGCGGTTTCTGTCGGGCACAAGGGGATTCATGATTACGAGGGTGGGACGCATAACGGCGTGCAGAGCTCTGAGATATACTGGACCGGGTGCGGCGGTGTGCTCCTTTCGGGGGGGGACCGCCGGACCCTGACTGCCGGTCATAATTTTGTGGTCAACTGCGATATCCATCACGTAGCGCTGCGCTACAAACAGTATTATCCTCCGGTCCATCTGTACGGCGTGGGCAACCGTGTCGCGCACTGCCACCTGCACCATGTTCCGCACAGTGCGATCCTGTTTTCCGGGAATGATCATATCATCGAACAAAACGAGATTGAGCATTGTACCCTTGAATCAAATGATGCCGCCCCGATTTATGGGGGCCGGGATCCTTCTGCACAGGGACTGCTTATACGGCATAACTTCTTCCACCACAACGGCGGCCGGTACATGACGTCGGATATCTTTCTGGACGACGGCGTGAGCGGCATCACCACCACCGGGAACGTATTCTTCGGCATACCGCCCCGCGGCGCCCTGTTCATCAACGGAGGGCTGCATAACCGGTTTTGTGATAACATTGTGATCGGCGGAAACTGCGCGGTGCAGATGGGCGCATGGAACCAGGCGAGGTGGAACGAGTACTTCACGGACAGATATGACAACGGGACGGTCCGCAGGCGCGTGTACGAGGATGTCGACATACGCAAAGAGCCCTACATCAGCCGTTACCCGAACCTGAAGCACATCAAGAAGTATGCCCCCAAGACCAACGTGGCGGAGAAAAACCTGCTTGTGCGATGTCGCGGCGTGGTCAAGGGAGGGCCGACGGCGAAAGACAACGTTATCGTCAACGAAGACCCCGGCTTTGTCGATATGGCGAGGATGAACTTCCGGCTGAAACCGGACGCGACCGTGCTCGGGAAGCTGCCGAGACTGAAGGACATCCTCTTCGACCGGATCGGGCCGAAGCCGGACAAATACCGTCCGGTTGCAGAAACGCTCTTTATCAGCACTGTGATCCGCGGCAGCGATCCTGCCCGAAAGGTGAATGTATCCATCAAGGGTGTCTCCGAACTTCGGCTGAGTGTATGGAACGGTGGCGACAATAACCACAGCGATCACGCGGACTGGGCCGAGGCGGAACTGGTGACATCCGATGGCAAGGTTACCCGGCTGAGCACACTGACTCCTGTGCTGCGCAGCGGGTACGGGGGTGGTACGTTTCGTCGGGACGTCAGCCGGTTGAACAAACCGTTGTCGATTCAATCCAGACCCTTCAAACACGGGATTTCCACGGATGCGGATTCGTACCTGATCTTCCGGTTTGACCCGAAATATCAGACCTTCCGCACCTGGGTCGGTGTGGACGACTCAGCAAAGGGCAAGGGAAGTGTACGCTTTAAAGTAGAGGGAGCGAACAAAGAATGATACGGTCTCATCTGATTTTGATTGTTGTTTTTCTTTTCATGACAGGGATTACGTATATCAACGGAGATGAAAAAATGAAAAAGACCACAAGCTCAGGCCTGCCGTCTCTGATGAAATTCGAGGACGGGACTGCCGTAAAGACGCGGGAGGATCTGAACAGGCGCCGAAGGGAATTGTGGAATCTGGCCTGTGATACCTTTATCGGCACGCAGCCCGAAAGCGTTCCCCGATTGCTGCATTCCAACGTGCTGCGGGAGCAGCGGGTAAAAGACGGTTCCCTGCGCAAAACTGTGCGTCTGACCTTTGATACCCGGAACAAAGTTTCCTTTGATATCCAAGTATGGACTCCAAAGGGCAGAGGACCGTTTCCGGTATTCATGATGGTTCCCTATGGATGGTGGTCGAATACGGCCTTGTCCCGGGGATACATGGTCTGTTTGTATCCGGGCGCGGACGTCTGTGACAGCAGCGATATTCTGTTCAAGGAATATCCCAAGTGCACCTGGAGCCGTCTCCACCGTCGGGCCTGGCTGGGCAGTCGGGCCCTGGACTATGTGCTGACGCTTCCCGAGGCAGACACGGAAAAGGTTTGTATGAGCGGACATTCCCGAAACGGAAAACAGTCCCTGATTGCCGCTTCTTTTGATACGCGCATTCAAGCCGTGGTCGGAAGCAGTTCCGGAACCCCGGGCGGTGTTCCGTACCGGTTCGCCTCGCGTCAGGTCTTTCTGGAGTCGCCGGCCGGATGGCCCAACAACTGGTTTATCGATTCGCTCAAGTCATACGTGGGCCGTGAACACGAACTCCCCACGGACGGCCATGTCTGGTTCGGCCTGATCGCACCCCGGCCCTGTCTGATTTCCACCGCATATAACGACGGCTGTGAATCCACCCTGGCCGTGGAACAGGCCTACCTGGCGGGACGAGAGGTGTACCGCTTTCTGCAGAAATCCGAGGCGCTTCGCGTTCGCTGGAGACCGGGCCAGCATCACGGAACCGTGGCCGAAGACAAACAAATGGTAGAGGGATACTTTGACTGGTTTGATCTCTGGTTCGGACGGGGCCACTTCAGCAGTAACGATTTTCCGGAAACCTTTATTCACCGGTTTGACTGGAAAGCCTGGCGCAAGAATCTTTCGCAAAAAGACATTGCGTTGCCAAAGCGATCCGCAGATGTTCGAACCCGCATCCTGTGGGCACTGGGCCAGCCGCCGAAAAAGATCAAATGGGACGGAACGTACACTTTGCTCACCACCAAAGAGTCAAAGATGATGACCCACGACCGGTGGGCGGTGCGCAATACGGCACGCATTCCCGTGAGTTTCGGGGAAAACGTGCGCGGCAATCTC
>CAZGEP010000035.1:0-32436 GCA_964524955.1 uncultured Planctomycetota bacterium
GCTGGCACCGCCCTGTCACCGGACGGTCAATATGCGTTTATCTCGTGCGAAGATCCAGAAGAATATCATTTTTAATAAAAGTAATTTCTTGCCGGTTTATATAAACGATATCGAAAGTGCGGTTCGGGAGATTGTCATTGTCAGTCCGTTTATCGCGCGAAAACCGCTCGCAGTGATGCTTCCGTATTTTCATGCGTTACTGCACAATACTATAAAGGTAATCGTTGTCACCAGACCTGCCGAAGATATGGCGAAGAAACTGAAAGCGAGTGTGAATAGTATGCATGAAACGTTGGCGGATTCAGGTGTTAAGGTTATTCTCAGATCCAGGATACACCAGAAATTTGCGGTCCTGGATCGGCGGATTGTCTGGTATGGAAGTATAAATTTATTGAGTTACGGGTATTCTGAAGAGAGTATCATGCGGCTGCAAAGCAATAATATCGCTCAGGAATTGATGTGTAGTCTGAAAATTCATGGGCAGTTGTAGCCGCAGGGGCGGGAGGTCTGGACCCGGTAGTTGGAGTCGTTGTACCAGGGCGCACGTTTGGGATAGTTTTCCAGGGTGCGGCCGGGCACACTGTCTGCCTTGTAGATCCATATTTCATTGTGGTCCCATGTGAGAATCTCATCGATTCCGTCTCCGTCAATATCCCTCGCATCTGAGCAGAGGACCGGGTGTCCGTCATCCGGGAACATGACCTGCCGCGTGCCGTTTCCGTCGATCAGTCCGCCTTGATCTGGATGGGTGGAAAGCAGAACCAAATCTGCGGGCAGATCGCCTGCAGACAGCGGAACCCAGTTGACCGGCTGGAGCAGACAGGCATAGGGCATGGGTTCAAAGACATTGAGCATGTTTCCGGCTTCATCCATGACCGCAGTGATTCCTGCCGGTCCCCAGAAGGTGTTGCACATGATTTCTACGCCGCTTCGCTGCGGCAGCAGGTTGGCGATGCAGATGCTCTGGGCATGTCCAAGGGGATGGTGAGCCCGGATGTTTCTTTCCAGATCGAGAATGTAGAATCCTGCGTCGCTTCCGGCCAGTACGATCCGTGTCTGAGAATTTCCGTCCGCAGTGCCGCTGTCATGGAGATGAGCAAAGACAATATTGTCCGCATGATCGATAAACGGCAGGGAGTGGTTTTCAGCTCCGTCGGCTGTGAGCAGGTGATAGCCGAGCAGGACTTCATCCCGTCCGTCGGAATTGATGTCTGCGGCAAAGGGATAGTGTCCCGTGTTTCCGGGAACGTGCCAGAGCAGCTTGAACTCACGGTCATAGGCCCAGGCATTCCAGTACCGGTCCTTGAGGATCATGGAATCCGGATACCCGCTGCCGGTCAGATCGCAGAAACAGAAACTGTCTCCCACAGTGCGGTAGATCCTTCCGTCAAGACCTTCCTCCAGTGATGTCAGGGGAAGAGGCATCAGGGATTCGGTCTTTCCGGTCCTGCCGTTGGCACGGAAGAACTCGAAATCCCGGGCAAAGTACACCTCGCTGCAGCCGTCTCGGTCCAGGTCATGGACCTGAAAGCAGAGATCTGCGGTGGTGTGGTACGTGTTGATCGGATTCGGCTCGCCCACGGTCCAGAGCTGTTCTCCGTTGAGATTGTATGCGGCCAGGCTGGTGATGATGCACGCGTTCCCGCCTGCGAGCCGATCTGTGGACCGGGCCAGAACGATTTCATTCTGACCGTCCCCATTGATATCGCCGACCCGCAGATTCCGGTCTGTGCCCCAGCGCGGGGTTTTGATCTTTTTCCAGAGTACGGCGCGGGGATGGTTGCTGCGGGAATGGGAGATCGCTTTCTGTTGCTCGGCCTTCTGAGTTGCGTACTTTTCTGCCAGTTCCGGGGTTGTACGTACATCCAGGTCGCGAAACCGGGTCAGATCTGTGGCGGCAAATCCTACGCCGCCTGTTGCAGCTGCCTGGGGCTTGTCATCTGCGCAGGTCAGGACTTGCCTGTCCGCAACAGTCACGGTGATTTGATTATCACTGCATTCGATCCGTACCGGGGTATAGGTCTCGCAGTCCAGCTCGCAGGGAGCTTCACCCAGGGGGGTGTCCTGGTCAAACTCCCGGCGCAATACCCGGACCTGCTGATCAGAAAAGGCCGCGGCATAGAATTTCCGTGCGTGGGTATAGCGGAAGATGATCGCACGCCATCCTGCCATTGTGAGCGGTCGGATGGCAGCGCTGATCGATGTCGCCGGCCAGTCATATGGCCAGCCGGTTACGAGCATGGGTTCCCAGGCCGGAGCGAGAATGGTCTGCTCCAGGACATGAGTATCATCGGTTTCCAGCACAACCTGCCAGTTGCCTCGGCTGTTTTTGTAGCTGTAATGGATTACGGTTTCGCGCCAGCGCCCGGAATCGACCAGTGCAGGTACGACATGGTATTCACCGGCCGGGGTGTAATCACCGCAAATAACACCGACCGGCAGATCGCTGAAATCATCCGAATAGAGTATGGTTTGTTTTCTTTTATTCTTACGTTGTTTCATTGTGTTTCCTTTGCCAAAGATGGAAATAGGTGAATGATGTATCATTATATCCAATTTTACAATGCATCAACTGAATTACCGTTTACGCCGAAAATGATGGAAAAAATATACAAAGAAAAAGTTCAACAAATAGCAGATGTCAAGGTATACAGAAGATATGAAAAAAATCGGCAACTCCATATCTTTTTTTATTTTATTTCTCGCATCTTCTTTCTTCATACAGGGGAATGACACGAAACTTCTGGTCAGCGCAAAGGCTGTGAAAAAGGACGGTGCTGTACAGATTGATTTTTCCGTTGCCAGGCCTGTGGATGTTGCGATTGCAATTGTGGACAGTAACGGTGCTGTTCTGCGTCATCTTGCTGCCGGGCAGGTCGGCATAAAGACCTCTCCGTCTCCTTTTGCTCCGGAAAAGCTCAGCCAGTCTATTTCTTGGGACGGGCTGGATGATTTCGGAAAACAGGTTGAGCCGGTTGGCTGCCGTGTTCAGATCCGGTGCGGTGAAAAACCGGTGTTCGGAAAGGTGATCGCTTATGAACCGGGGATTGCGTATTCGGCCCGGGCTGCTGCCGTGGGACCGGATGGGCTGGTCTATGTGCTTCAGGAGCATGCTCAGATTAAGTCCACCTTTATCATGCAGGCGTATACACGGGACGGCAAGTATGTTAAAACAATTATGCCATATCCGGCAAATCTGCCGCCGGAGCGTCTCAGGGGACTCCGCAGGTTCAAAAAACCGGATGGCTCGTACTGGCCCGGTGTCTTTAATCCATCTTTTCGGGATCTATATCCGCGCAGTACAGGTATGCGCCTACAGCGGATGCTGATTACGTCAAAGGGTTGGATTGTCTTGTGCAATTCCAGCAAGACACATAACGGCGGCTGGCCGTATACACATCACCTGCTCGTGGTGGATACGGACGGGGGAACGCCCATGGATGATTATCTGGGACCGTGGACTTCCGTGCATCGCCTGAATCACGGGTATTGCTGGATTGCCATGTCGCCGGATGAGAAATGGTTTTACACCTGCGGGCAGCGCAAGGGAAATTCCGATGACGATGGTTACAGAACACCCAAACACAACGTGGTTTACCGGGTAAGCCTTACAGACAGAGGCCGGGCCAAGCCTTTTATCGGGAAACTCTTTCAACCGGGCAGCGACCAGGAGCATCTGAAGAATCCATACGGAATTGATACGGACGCGCAGGGAAATATCTATGTTGCTGACAGTGGCAACAATCGTATCGCTGTCTTTGACAGCAGCGGAAAATGGAAGGGAAAAATTGATGTTCCCGGGCCCAATCAGGTGCTGGTCAATAAGAAGACGGGCGCGGTCTATGTGTATACGTATGGAAACATCTCCGGCAAGGGGCGCTTTGGGAAAGTGCAGCGCTTCAAGGGGATTGGAGCGGATGCTGCAGAAACAGAAGTGATGGTGCCTGGTCCATACTGCGCTCTGTCGCTGGATACATCCACAGATGTGCCCACCCTCTGGCTGGCATATTCATACGGTGAACGTCCCGCACGATTATCCAAACACAGAGGGGTCGCCCGGGTGGAGGACCGGGATGGCAAGTTAAGCGAACCGGTTCTTACCATCCGCCAGCGGTCTCTTCCGGATGTTTACAATGTCGGCGCATCCATGGTCAATGACGATGTCTTTGTTCACAGTTTCTCCGGACACCAGTTTTACCGGGTTGACGGGAAGACTGGTCAAACAAAACGGCTGGCCATTCGTGGGCTGGATTTGAATGTTGGACCCGAGGGAGCGGTCTATGTGTCTGACGGTAGAAATATCAGCCGGTATGACCGGGATGGAAAGCCACTGCCATTCGGAAAATCGCATGTGATTCGTAATGTCAGCCCGAGTCCTTACGGTCATGGATCGACTTCATCAAGAGGTTTTTCAGTCGCACAGGACGGCAGTATTGTTTCGGTCGCCAGGGGCGGAAAGGTAAGCATTTACAGCCCGGACGGAAAGGCTGTTAAAAAGAATGTTATTACCGGTCTGCACCGAGGCGGCGGATCTCCGGTCATGGATGCGAAAGGAAATGTGTATGCGGCAAGTTCGGTACGGCACTGGCATTATCCTCCGATATTTGGAGGCCGCCCACCTTCGAGCCGGTATTACGTGACATACGGAAGTGTTGTGAAATTTCCTCCTGGCGGAGGCCGAATTATCCAGAAAGGTATCGGCGTCAAGGGCGAGTGGCCGAAGGATATCAGCGAAGATGAATTGATCCGGCTGAAGGCTCCGAACTGCAAGCAGGCAGCGGTTGTCGGTGCAGAATGGGTCCGCTCGGGCTTCACTACCGTCCCGTCAGGCGGTAATATCTGCGGTTGTTATACCAGCCGATTTACCGTGGATTACTACGGCAGGATTTTCCTGCCGGATGTCGGCCAGTTTTGTATTCATGCTGTTGACAGCGCCAACAACTATCTCCATCAGATCGGCGACTACGGTAACGAGGACAGCCAAGGACCAGGAAGCCATGTTCCGAATCCCGCCATTCCGCTTTCATGGCCGTTTGCTGTCTCTCTGGGAAAGAGCGGTATTTATATCAGTGACTTCATCAACCGCAGGATTGTTCGGGTAGACCTGAAAGCCTCGGTTGAGAAGATTCTGGAGATTCAATAATGCGTCACAGGTTTCTTTCAGTACTGATACTCCTTTCGCTGCTTATTGGAGCAGTGTTCGGGATGCTTTCCGGAAAGAACAAAACGACCTTTGAGGCGTTCAGCCGGAGTGTTCCAAATGATCTTCCGGCGGTCAAGGTTGTTTCAGTAAAAGAGCCTCCAGTGATTGACGGAAAGATTGATACGGTCTACACGAACTCCTGTGCTCCGATGAAATTCCGGCTCATGAGCAGTGGGAAAGAACCCAAGTATGCCACCACGGCATGGGTGGTGACGGATATGGAAAATCTTTACATTGCCGCGCGCTGCAAGACCGAAGACCCGGCAAAGGTCAAGGCCGGTCGAACGGTCCGTGATACGGCAATCTGGAAGGACGAAGCAATTGAGATCTTTATCGAGCCGCAGGGGACACACTGGGAACTGTATTATCACCTGATGGTCAATGCACGGGGCACAACCCAGGACTCAAAGAACCAGTTTGATATTGCCTGGGATCCGGATCTGACGGTCAAGTGCGGAAAGGAAAAGGATGCCTGGGTGATGGAAATGAAAATCCCGTTCAAAGAGCTTGGCGTGACAACGGATACGTTTCAGCCGATATGGTCATTTAATATTTATCGTTCAACCCGTGATGTGAACTCCGGTGACTATATTGAGGAGTCCGCATGGTCTCCGATCGGAGATGACTGTTCACATATTCCGGAGATGTTTGGATATCTCTTCTTTGATAAATAAAACGGTCCTGACGTTGATGTGAAGAAAGGACTGCCTTGGGTTCGGGTTAGTCCTCCTGTTCCTCCAGCATGGTTTCGTAGTCTTCGGAGGACATCAGATCGTTTTTCTCGGTCTCGTCCCATTCAGTTATCTTGCAGATCCATCCGGCATTGTAGGGATCGGTGTTGATGGCTTCCGGTGATTCTTCCAGCGAGGAATTGACTGCGCAAATGGTTCCGGAGACCGGTGCGTAGATTTCAGAGACCGCTTTGACGGATTCGATTTCAGCGATCACGTCACCGGCATTTACGCTGTCGCCAATCTGCGGCAATTCAATGAATACGATATCACCCAGCTGACTCTGTGCGTAATCCGAGATACCCACAGGTGCTTCGTCTTCTTCCAGGTCAATCCATTCATGCTTTTCGGTATAGTAAAAGTTGTCCTGAATATCCATACGAATATCTCCTCGGAAATATATGTTACGTATTACATCACATAGGATAATAACTGTATCTTAGAGCGCAACAAAAAAATAATCTGTATGGTTTTTTTTATTCATTTCCCTGTTTAAAGCAAGATAAATTTAAGTTTTTTCGCTTGAGTATTCTTCGGATATGGGTATAGTTACTCGCTGATAATCATAACCTTTCAAGGAGCCATACGTGAGGATTCTGAACTTTTTTTGCGGTTTGGTCATTGTTGCTTTGTTCTTCTCCCCGCAGGTGGACGCGTTGATCGGACTGGATTTCCGGTACAATTTTTTGAAGATTGACACGAATATCAAGGCCAACAGCCCTGGAACCCGGGGATCCAAGATTGATCTCCAGGATGATCTGGGTTGTGACGACACCAAGCACCTTCCGGAGTTTGACCTGTATATTATGGGGAAGACTCACAGTCTGAATCTCAGTTACAGCTGGTTTGAAATAAAGGGAAGCCAGACACTCACACGGCCGCTGCTTTTTAATGGAAGAATATTCAATCTTTCCACAAGGGTTTCCACAGATATTGACGCACATTGGGCCAAGCTCTTTTACGGATATAATTTTTCCCGATCCAGAACATCACTGACAACCACCTTGATCGGCGTAGAGTATTTTGATGTCCGGGCTTCCCTGGAATCCAGTCAGGGCTTCAGTACCTCGGAACATATGCGCATTCCGATCCCTGCCGCAGGCATGAAGATTCACAAGCTGCTCTACCGAGGGCTGGAATTCAGAGGGTTTGTGGCCGGCTTTAAGTGGGACCTGGGCGACGTGGATGTCTTGATGATCGATGCCTATGCGGGGTTGGCATACAATTTCAATCGCTCCACCTGTGTTTTTGGAGGATACCGTTATTTCCGGGGTGAGTTCGAGACCGGCGGATCCGACAACCTCTTTGACACCCGGTTCCAGGGACCGTGTGTCGGCATAACCCTGCGGTACTGAGATGAGCTTACAGAAGTTCTTCACGGATTCAAAGCAGCGACTAAGAGTGGGGCTGAAAAAACGGTTTCTGACCGGTCTGGCTGCCCTGCTTCCGCTGATTCTCACGGTATATGTCATTGCGCGCATAATTACCTTTATTCATATCAATCTCGGCAAGCATATTGAGCATGTGCTTCCGGCGCATCTTAAGGACTCCTCAATCTATCTGACCTTTCCGGCCGCGATCATCATCGTCCTTCTGGTCGGATTCATACTCGCAACATTTATTGGACGGCGGATATACAGTTTCCTCGAGACGTCCCTGCGTCGCATTCCGGTAATCAATACGATTTATTCGTTTGTTAAGCAGGTATTTGATTTTTTTCTGCAGAAACCGGACATGGCCTATAACCGGGTTGTGGCGGTTCAGTATCCGAGGAAGGGGATTTATTCGCTGGGATTTATTACCGGCAATGGAATTCGGGATATCCATGATTTTAAGAATGAAGAGCTGGTCACGGTCTTTGTGCCGAGTTCGCCCACGCCGGTTACCGGATATACGATTATTCTGCCCCGGAAAGATGTAATACCGGTTGACATGAATATTGAAGAGACATTCCGTTTTGCAATTTCTGCCGGTGTGATTCCTCCCCCCTCACAAAAAGTTCCGGACCGTCTGGAAGGATAGTTTCTTTACATCTACATTTGAAATTCAGTTTTCATCCTTCGATACCGGATGTCTGCATACGTTGTATACCACGCTGCCAGGCGCTCTCCGCCGCGATCTTTATGGTCGGTTCGCAATCGCTCTGCAAACTGGTGAAGCGTTTCATGCTTGCGGCGTTCAATGCCGTGGCGAAAAAGGGCGTTGTCCACACCGGAAAGAAGACGGTGAAGTTCCCGGTAATCATCTGCCCGGTATTTTCGGATACGGTTTCCCAGTTTCACGACAAGGGTCGTTATCAGATACACGAGCAGCAGCACTTTGATGATAACCGCAGTCAGTGAATACGACATGGCCAGGTGCCAGATCCAGCGCAGGATTCGGAAAATATACTGAAGCAGTCCCAGGAAACCGTTGATGCGTACAATGGCCTGAAATTCCTGGAGTCGGAACTTGAACACATCCAGCAGGTGCATCAGCCGGGTCAGCATGGTCGGGGAAAAGGTCGTGCTGCCGCCCGGAGTGGGGTCCACGGTGATCCATCCCTGGTCTGGCAGATAGACTTCAATCCAGGCATGCGCGTCTTTCTTGCGGGAGATCCAGTATTTGCCCGCGGAATTATATTCTTTTGAAGCGAATCCGACCACATACCGGGCTGGCATTCCCGCGGATCGGAAGATAAGAGCCCCGGCTGAAGCAAAATACTGACAGTGTGCTTCTTTCTTTTTTGTCAGAAAGTAAATGATGGGGTCTTGTTTTTCCGGCACATATATGCCGAGGGCGTATGCAAAATCCTTGTTGAAATATCCGATCAGCCGCTGGATTTTTTGTTTATCATTTTTGCAGTCTTTGAACAGGTCTGCGGCGATTTTTCCAGTGACCTTGCGGATGTGTTTGGGAACGCCAAGCAATCGCTTGCGGAAGTGCCTGGAGAGCTTTTCCTTTATCTTGATGTTCGTGGAATAACTGATGTAATTGACGCCGCCGATGATTTCACCGGAGTCCAGAAGGTGATGTCCGTTGAGAATCATGGTTTGTACCGGCGCCCTGACAGCCAACAGTCCCGGGGGGGTATAAATGCCTCGAGTGATTTCCGGATCCGGCCAGACTTCGGTAGTGACAAAGGGTTCTTTGAGTTCTTTTCTCGCAAGAAAGAGGTTCATTTTGATTTCCGTTTGCGGAAGAAAATCCGGCTCTTTTGTAACCGGCACGATCCGCCTGCCGTTCAAATCCGTAGTCCATTGCGAGGAATGGTATTTTTCATAGACATTGCCTTTGAGGTAATGCGGTGTTTCTGATGAAAATACCCGAAGCATGATCTTGTTCTTATCCGGTCCGAATTTCATATTATTGACCGTATCCAGTGTGCAGACACTGGAAAAACCACCCGCAGATCTGGGAAAGGGCATGATGAGTATTCCGCTGACCAGTTTGTTCAGGTTGTTTTTGTTGGACCGCATGATGTTTCCGGTGATGGCCGCGGTTCCCACGAATACTCCGATCAGGAAAAAGAGTGCGAGCCCGCGTTTTTTGTGTTTAAAGGAAAAGAGTGATCCATTGGAATTGATGAGAAAGAAAAGAAGGAGCAGCATGTAGACCGTGACGGACATTTGGAAGTATACGTCCTGGTCATTGTACATGAATACATTGCCCGCGCAGGCCATGGCAATGATTCCGTAAAAGAGAACAATGGGCGACAGGGGCACTCGGAAGCGACAGAACATGTGCAGAACCTGAAGCGACATGAAACTAAGACCCAGGATGTAGGTCAGGGGGAAAAAGGCGCTGCCGTCGACATGATCGGACGGAGACGTCCGCCACATCAGTACAAAGAAAATCGAAAGAATCAGTGCGATGATGATTTCCCGTTCGGGTCGTACGTCCACGCTGAACCAGGACGATGCACCGATGATGGCAAAAACACAAATCATCACAGGTGACACAAAGCTCTGGGTGGTGACGGCAAAAACCCCGAGTTCAAGGGCAATCATGAATAAGAGCAGGTATCGCTGTGTTTTCATAGGTTTTCAACCGTCCCGTTTCTAACGTACTCGGGAGAGACAACGGTAAAGGAATCCACGCATTCTTCAAGCGTCTTGAGGTCATTGGTCGTTTCTCTGCTTCGGACAATCACGGCCTTGGTGTAGCAATTGGATTCCACGGTCTTTTTTACAAAATTCTCCCGTTCATCATCCCAGTCGAGCAGAACAAAGATAACACTGGTGATATTGTCCAGCTCTCTCATAAAATCCGGGGCAATGTCTTCAAAGGGACTGGCAGCACATTCTTCCACGCAGGAAAGTACTTCGAGTACATTTTCAAAATGGGCAATACTCCTGCCGGAACGGAATGTGTAGAGCTCGGGTCCCACGGCAAAAATGTCCAGAATGAACTCGTCTTCTGAAATGTATTCGGCAATGGAGGCGGCGAGTGACACCGCCCCTTCGAGCTGGAAATATCCGTAGGGGCCTTTTTTGAGTCTGGGATCGACAAAAGTGTCGAGGACCAATGCGATTCGGCAGTAGTATTCTTCATGGTATTCCTTGACCGTGGGTTTGGTCAGTCGGGCCCAGGACTTGAAGTCGATTTTGCGGAGCATGTCTCCGGAGCGGTATTCCCGGTTTCCGATATACTCCGGAGATTCACCGGTATTGGAGGAGAAGAGCATGCCGCCCGGCTGATACCGGCTTCCGATTTTCATGTTAATGGATGTCAGCGGAAAATACTGTGGAAATACGGTCAGAGACTTCATCGGACACCGGGTGCCTTTGCGCCAGAGATTAAAGGGAAACGAGGAGAATATGTCCGCGTCCTTGAGTTCGTAGATACCGCGTTTTCTGGGAACCAGTGTCAGATCGAGTTCGGATTCCTCGTTCCGGGAGAGCTGATTGATTACCGCGGATTCATGGAGGTTCTCAATAAAATGCTCCAGGGCAAATATGTCGGCGGCAATATCAAAGGCGGGAATTCGAGAACGGTTCTTGATTTTGAACTTTATTTCCACCACCTGACTGACCGAGACTTTTTCCGGCATTTCTACGGTCACATTTACGCGCGGTTTGAAGAGGAACGCGGCGAAGAGCGTTGCGATAAACAGGTAGAAAAGTCCGATCGAGAGATGGAATATCGGAACATTCATATTCAGGATGCCCATGCAGGATGTCAGAAACATGGCGCCGATCAGGTACCGTCCGGCCGGCGTAATCTTAAAGACAAAGAACCGTTTGAGCGGATGAAAGGCTTTGGAAAAAATCTGCATAAAACCATTCCTGAAGAGTTACGGCTTCTTCGTATACCAACTATCAGTAACGTATCAATCCCGGTGGAAAAGACCTGTCTTTCAGGTCGGAACTTTAACCTTCTGGAGAATGGATTCAATAACCGTATGTTTCTCCAGGCCGCTGTAACGGGCTTTTGACGTAAGGATGATTCGGTGCGAGAGCACAAAAGGCGCCAGGTACTGAACATCGTCGGGCAGTACGTATTTTCGCTGCCGGAGGATGGCAAGTGCCTGGCAGGCCCGGAACAGCATCAGGGATCCCCTGGGGCTGATACCGAGTTTCAGGCTGCTGTCATTTCGAGTACGGTCCACGATGCTTACGATGTAATTGGAAACGCTCTTTTCTACACTTACGTTTCGTACTTCCTTTTGCATGGCAACGACATCCGCACAAGTCAGAACCGCATCCAGATCATCCAGCGGATGAGAGGTGGCCTGGGAATAGAGGATATCCACTTCGGTGTCGTTGTCTGGATACCCGATGTTGATTTTCATCAGAAAACGGTCCAGCTGGGCTTCGGGAAGCGGATAGGTTCCATGATACTCCACTGGATTTTCTGTGGCAATAACCATAAAGGGTTCAGGCAGGCTGTATTTGCATCCCTCAATCGTGGCCTGTTTTTCGCTCATGGCTTCAAGAAGCGCGGATTGTGTACGCGGAGACGCACGGTTGATCTCATCGGCCAGAAGAATGTTGCAGAAGATCGGCCCTTTGCGAAACCGGAAGGAACCGTCGGTTGGATTGTATATGGATGAACCGAGAATGTCAGCCGGAAGCAGATCCGGCGTGAACTGAATCCGGCTGTGTTCCGCGTCCACGGACTGCGACAGCGCTTTGATCATCGTGGTCTTGCCCACGCCTGGGACATCTTCCACCAGTACGGATCCTTCGGCGAGCAGGGCTACCGTAAGGATATCAATGGCGTCTGCCTTTCCCCGGATGACGGTTGAAAGGTTGCCCTTGAGCTTTTCAATCTTGTATTGAAAATTCGTGAATTTTTCCTCAGGCATAGTTCGTTTCCTTATTATTGACGATTGGTTGAGTTTGAATCTTTCCGGACCCTGGACAGTTTTTCCGTGTCAGCAAAAAACTGAATAAAACCACATTTCGGGCATACCATTCCCTTCATATTGATGTTCGGCTCCAATAGAGTAAAGAATTTAGTCTCTGCCGGTCGGAAATAAACCTTGCCCGTGGATTGCATGCTGCCGGAAATGAGTTCGGAATTGCCGCAGGCTACGCAGGTATTTCCATATGACTTGGCCTCCTCTTCGGAGGTGTGTTTTTTGAATAGGATATCCAGGTTTTCCTTGCGAAAACGTGTGGAATCTCCAACCTTATAAAAGGAAAGTTTTCCTTCCCGCATCCAGCGGTAAATTGTCTGTTCGGAAACCTTCAGGTATTCAGCGGCTTCCGCGATACCAAACCATTCCTGTGATTGTGTGTCCATGAGCAGTCCGCCTGAAAAATTATTATAAGCTATTATATACTATCAGTATATTGGGTAATTCGCATTTGTCAAGCATGGATATAAGTTTTTAAGCGATTAATCACCTTCGCTGCTGTGGTTTTCCAAAGAGTTTGAGCAGGGCCGGCAGAAAGATCAGGGATGCGGTCATACAGTAAAAGAGGCCCAGTGACGTGAGCAGTCCCATACTGATCAGCCCCCTGTATTCCCCGAAAACCAGGGAGCCGAAACCACCCATGGTGGTAAGCGTGGTCATGATAATGGCAGATCCGGGTCCCTTTACCGCCTTCTGCACAGGATAGTCGCCTCCTTCAGAAAAGCGATTAATGATATGGATTCCGCTGTCAATTCCAATACCGATGATTACCGGTATAACAATAACATTCAGGAAGTTCAGGCGGATGTCTACAGCGTACATGGTCAGAATTACCATCACCGCCCCGCTGAGTACAGGCACCATACATAGAAAGGATGCGCGGATGGATCGGAAGCAGACAATCAAAATCACAAATACAATCAGGAGTACGTGTATGGTGAGTTTCCTGAAATCATCTGCAATAATCCGCTGCAGATATTTGGTCAGCGCAGGCATGCCTACGAGAAATATGTTTTGATTGTCAACCAGCAGGTGTTTTTCGAAATCATCGGATTTCCAGGAACGGACGTATTTTTTCTTCGGTACAATATAGGTGGTAATGTAATGACGGCCGTTGATCTCCCTGTAAAAGTCTCCGAGCAGATTATTGACCGGTGTGCTACGAATTTCATCCAGGGTCAGGATTTTCTTCTCCCGTACTCTGTGCTGGATATTGTCGATGCGCTCAAAGATGTCAGAGAATTTATTCACAGTAAACCCGCGTTTGATTAGATTGGCCCGGATGTCTTTTTTGACAGTATCAAAATCCACCTCGCTGATTGCCGCAATATTTTCCCGTTGTTTCTGCGCCGGGATCAGGTAATCGGCCAGCGATTTGTAGGAAAGAATTACATTGGAATCCAGCAGATTGATTGCCTGATTGCGTATGCGGTAGGTACGGGTCAGGCACTGGTCAAAAGTGTTGCCCTCCGCCATGATGCAGAAATAATAGAGGCCCTTACCGAATCGGGTTTCGATCTTCCGGATCGCGTCAAAGGCCGGATCCCGGGATGGCCGGAGATTTCGGGGGTTGGTATCAAAACGAACGCCCAGATTATCGCGGGTACAGAGAAACGCGCCGGCCGCAAGGCAGAGAAAAATGAATGCGGCTGCCAGGGGTCTGTGCAGGCGCGAAATAAACACGGCCATCCTGTCAAGTCCAAAGGAGCGGCGGGGAGGCGGGGTGGTTGTATTTAGAAAGAGGCGGATCAGGGCGGGCATCAGGGTGAATGTGCCGGCCATGACAACCAGTATCCCGGTTCCGGTCAGAAATCCCAGCTGGGAAACGCCTTTGAAATTCCCGATCATCAGGGTGTAAAAGGCGATGGAGGTGGTGATTGCGCCAAACAGGATCCCCTTTCCGGTCCGGTTGATGCCGGCACTGATGGCCTTGAGCTTGTCCGGAGATTGGCGGATTTCTTCACAGTAACGATTGTAGAAGTGGATCGCAAAATCGATTCCCAGGCCGATGATAATGGCGGCAAAGGAGGCGGTAACAAGGGTCAGTTTCTGGAGAAAGAAGCCTGCAGCTCCCAGTGTGATTACAACGGATATCAACAGGGGAACGAGGATAATCAGAATAACCTTCAGGCGGCTGAAGAAGAAATAGAGCAGCACAAAGACCAGGATTGCGGAAGAGATAAACGTGGTAAGGAGCGCCTTGCGGAAGTTGAAGTAATCCGAATATGCGATCGCGTATCCACCCGCGACCGTCATCTGGATACCGCTGTTGCGGAGGGTTTGTTCTTTCCACGTATCCAGATAGTTGAAGAGTTCAAGGGTGTCTTCAATTTCATGGGGGGCAAAGGTCGGAAAGGCGAAGAAGAGCAGCATGTCTTCATCCGGCGATACATAATAACTGTCCCGGAGTTCCACGCCCGACATACTGAAGGACGAGCGGAAGTGTCCCGATAACACTTCACGGAAATTCAGTGGGTCCTTGCGTACAACTTCCGGCGGCAGCGTACCTGCGCTCAACTTTTTTTTAGCCTTCTTGATTTCCCGGTTGATGCCTTTGGATTCGATGAGTTTTTTGAGCCGGGCCAGTTCATCCTTGCGCAGACAGAGATAGAAGTTGTTAAGCAGCAGGTCTTCCAGTGCCTGTTTGGTCCGGCTGTCGAGTTTGTAGTCGCAGTCTCCCGGAGCAACAAATTTCTGTTTTACCAGCTGTCGGGCCAGATTTTCGGCTGAGGTGCGGGCGGTTTCGAGTTGGTCTTTATTGGTGCACTCAAAGGCGATAATCAGTTGATCCGCTTTGCCGAACTCCCGGGAAAATATATGAAATCGTTCCACAAGCGGGGAGTCAACGGGCAGAAGGCTGGCCAGATCCAGGTTCAGACGGATTCGCAGGATGCCGATTGCGGAGACACAGAGCAGAAGAACCGTACAAAGAATTACGATTTTTGGGCGTTTGTAAATAGCATCCGTGAAATCAGCCATCAGCGTCAGTCTTCCCTTGGATTCTTGAAATCATGTTTGAATTCCGGGATAAATTCTTTTTCGCTGACAGGTGTGTTGATCTTTCGCCGGACCGTGAAGAATGTGATTTCCCGGTCCGGATTCTGGAGAAAGTAATAATACTTTTTTGGGATAAGATGGTCGTTGCGTTTGTCGAATCGGGAAAATTTGCTCAGATACAGAAATCGTCCCCTGGTGTCAAAGACTTTCTTCTGGAGGATGACATGAGGAGATTTCTCCAGCCAGAGATAGATGTTTCGGTCTTTATGTCGGCACGCGACCAGATGCTTTTGGGGGGAGTCCATGATTAGGTGTGGTGCAGATGTCTTGGACGGCGGCGCGATCTTGCCGCCCAGATCGGCAATCACATCGTGAAGAATGTTGGCCAGACCGAGAAGCGAATGGTCCCGGGCCAGTTCCCTGCAACTGCCTTTTTCCGTTGTTTTTTCCCGTGCATTGTAAAACCAGAAATCATCGCCGATAATCAGCAGTTCAAAACCCGGCGCACCCATCTTGGTGGCCTTGAGGCGCAGACCGGCATCTTTTTTGTAAACAATGCTGATATTGCATTTGAAGCGATCTTCCTTGTCTTTGTAAACCAGCTTGATATAGGCTTTCAGTGTCTGAATGTCTTCGCAGGTCTGATTCATTCCATGGAGAATGCGTTTGACTTCACGGGCACGGCCGGACGGTTCCTTCATGGTCAGGGAGGTGGAGTCATTGGGCGTTCGCGGTTGTGGACAGCCGGTAAGTAAGAACACAGGAAGCAGGATCAGTGGAAGCAGGAGAATACGGGATCTCATGAAGGGGTGTTTCCTCCGATAATTTTATTCAGCAGGGCATTGGTGAAACAGTAGGACGACGCCTTGACCAGGAGTACGTGCCGGTCCGAACCCGTGACACTGATTTTACGCACGCATCCAAGATTCATACCGTCGGCCATCAGCCGGGCCTTGCGCTTGTGATAATCGCAGACCGTGATGCGGATTTCAGTTGACTCCGGCAGAACGACCGGAAACTGGAGACTGTGGAATTGAACAGGGCGGTGCGGATTGACCGGTGTAAGCAGAATCGCCGGAACACCGGCATGGACCACGGAACCGCCGGCCGCAAAGGAATAGGCCGTAGAGCCGGTAGGGGTGGCGATAATCAGACCGTCGCCCGAGAACCGGTTGAGCAGGTTTCCATCAATATGACAGTCGAGTCGTATGTTCTGGCACCCAAGCCGTTCCGCCGAAATTTCGTTAAAGGCCAGGATTGTTTTTTTGCGTCCGTTGTTGAATTCAAAGGACGCGTTGAGTAGCGGATAGGGGATCAGGCGGTAATTCCCATTTTTGATAATCCCGGGAATGTCAGATGCGTCCGGAATGTTGTTCATCAGCAGGCCGACCTGTCCGAAATTGATTCCCCACAGAGGGATGTCCGGAAAATTCAGCGTGTGCAGCGACTCCAGCATGAAACCGTCACCACCAAGAACAATGATCAGCTCATCCGATGGCTGAATGGTCGTATGGATCCGGTAACCACGCTCACCCAGCACATCTCTGAGACAGGAGCTGTAGTCTCGAGCCTGAGTTGAATACGGACTGGTAAGTACACAGATGCTTTTAAGGGAGCGTTTCATTAATCCGTTCTCCGATCCACAAAAAACTTGCTGCCGTCTATGGACTGGGTCTTTTCCTCCAGCTCCATCATGACCGATTTGACGTGGGCTGTGGTTTTAAATGTTCGCCTGGTCGGATCCACACCCAGGAGGGCGATGCAGACAAAGGGGAAGCGCTGGACATTTCCGCGCCGGTCTTTGAGTTCTACGGACTTGAGTTTCCGGTCTTTGACGGAATAAAAATCCGGGATCACGGTGTCGAATTTATCAATAACGGTTTTTGCGAATTTTTCGGAAACGTTTCGATTGATAATGACAATAAACGTTTCAATATTAATGTGGCCGACAAAGCCTTCAACGCCCAGATCCCGAAGCGCGTCAATCAGAATTCGCGACGCGATTTTGACGATGTCATCCCCTTTTTCAAACCCGTAACAGTCACAGTAGGGTTTGAGGTGGTGAAGTTTGCAGGAAAAAATAATGCTTTCACGGGAATGTGCGATTGTATCATCCACCAGCCGTTCTGTGGCAATATTTCCGGGCAGACCGGTCAGTTTTTCCCGGTCTGTCATGGATGTACGAATATCCTGAAAGCGTTTTTTCATAATCGTGTAACACTTCCGGATCGTCTCCAGTTCGCAGTTGCAGGCCAGCGGTGTACCCGAGTGCGCGTCGCTGATTTCCCGAACCAGCCTCTTAAGCGGTCTGCACAAAATGCGATCAAAAACGAGCAGCAGAAACAGAGATGCAAAAAGTTCGGCAAAGAGAATAATCAGTATTTTGGTGCGCAAATGCATAAGAATTTCGCCAACGCCTGGAAGAAACACCCAGGTCCGGACCAGATAGGATTTACCCGTGCCGTTTACCGGGACGAGCTGATAAAAATCAATCCGTCCGACTGCGGTTATGCTTCGGAAGATATCATCTTTGAGCGAGGCAGCGATTTTTGTCAATTCCTCTGCCGGGGGAGTGGGGGGGACTTTTTGCGGAGAATACACAGTTGAGCCCTGCGAAGAAAAAAGCTGAAACGGTGTAATAAAGCGGCGTTTTTTGTTCAGTTCCACTACCAGGGCTTTGGCGTTTCCGGGATCAACGGTCTTGAGCGAATCCGTAAGTCGGAGTCGGATGATATGCGCCTGGGCCTGCGCGTAGTGAATTTCATACCGCGTAAAGAACCGTCGAGACTCGAGTGTGATTGCCGCTGTTGTAATCAGGGCTGTTGTCAGAAAAAAAATGAAAACAGCAAGAACAGCCTTGGATCGAATATTCATGCAGAAATTATAACCATTTATAAATATTCAAGTTGACACGAAATGACGTCTGAACCGCAACAAAAAAGTACACTTGATTCCCGTCCTTCCTGCGGGAATCCTGCGGCCGTCGGCGGGAAAGACGATTTTCAAATACTATATATTATCTTCAAAACGTGGAAAGTAAAGGAAAATATGACAGCATTCGGCTGGCTTCGCGCAAAGACCGGTTCTGTTGCAGCATCGGTATTTTTTCACTGGGAATGTAATATTTTATGGATTTACTCTTGCAATACCAACTACCTTGTGATACAATGTAGCTACACAGGAGGGAATTATGGACTCATTTGACAATTGGACTACCCAGGCTCGTAAGGGTATTATTGAACTCTGCATACTCAATGCGATATCATCCAGAAAACGGTACGGATATGATCTGGTGAAGACGCTGCTGGATATACCCGGACTGGGTGTTTCCGAGGGAACCATCTATCCGCTGTTGTCCAGACTCCGCATTCAGGGTTTTGTTCGAACACACCTGGAAGAGTCGTCGGAAGGGCCGGCACGCAAGTTTTACTCATTGACAGCAGCAGGCCGGAAGCAAATGGCTGCAATGAATACGTACTATACCTCACTAACAAAAGCTGTAAACTCATTGAAAAGGGAAAGGTGAAATTCATGGCGCAGTGGACGGATTTTGCTCAGCAGGAACTGGAAAAATATCTCAGCAAACTCAGGGATGTTGCGAAAGAAGAAGGGGCAGACCCGGATGAGGTTGCCGGTGATATACGGGAGCATCTGAATCATGAGATTCGGGAATTGAAACTGGAAGTCGTAACCCGGGAGGATGTGGTGCGTATGCTCTCCCGGATGGACGCGGAAAATTACCGCCCCCCTGAAATTGTAGAGCGGATGGCTGATTCGAATCCAGCTGTCAGACAGCCCGGGTTCAGGCTTGTCTATCTCTTTCTGCTGATAAATATCGCCGGACTGCTGTTGATCTCCTGGCAGCTCGGCTGGGACTTCTCCCGCTTTATGCCGGAACCGAAAGAAACGTTTGAGTTGCAATATGATAATTTGCTGGAGGATATGGAACCTGCATCACATCTGTCGTTTTCATTCAGCAGGGATATTGCCGTTGCCTCCCTCAAGGACCGCAATATTCGCCTGATCCCGGCGGTCAAAGGGAAAACTGTCGTTGAACAGAAAAACAGCCTTGTATTCAGGCCTGAAAAGAGGCTGATCCGGGGGATGCATTACAAGGTTATTCTGCCCGAGGGAATCACGGCTTCAGACGGTACGCCCGGGACGTATGAGCGGGAGCATTTCTTTGCAGTCAAACCGCTGAATGTGCTGGATGTCACTCAGGCTGATTTCAAGATGCTTCCGAACAGCCCTGGATACCCAGGAGATTCGGACAAGCTGCTTTCCGTTGTTTTGCAGGTTGACTTTAATGACTCGGTCAATCCCTCCGAAGTCATGCCGCTCTTGAAGATTCAGGATGACAAAGGCAATACAATTTCTGCCAAACCGGTTGGAACGGTTACAGCTGGAAGAATCCTGATTGAAACCGGGCCTGTGAGAAGAAATGCCATCACAGTGCGGATTGCAGCCTCCGTGGAGAGAGGCTCCTCGCTTTGCCTGGGCAATGATTTTACAAAGATTCTGGCGCTCAAGAGCAAGGTCGGGCTGGTTAAAATGTATCCGAAGTGGTCTTCCGGCAGAGGTGAGGTCATCGCCAGATTTAATACAACAATTGACAGTAAAGGGGCAGCGTCGTATATTCAGATCACACCTGCAACTGACTTTACTGTGGGTTCATATTACAGAAGCCTCAAAATTCAAGGGGATTTCAAACCCGGTCAAAGATACAGAATCCGGTTTTGTCAGGGACTGCCGGGCACACGTAAGGACTTTCTGCTTCAGGATGTGCAGCAAACGGTCTGGTTTCCGGATAAGCCCAAATATTTATCCTTCAAATATCAGGGGCAGTACCTCTCTTCCTGCGGATCAAGGGTCATACCGGTTATCTCAACCAATGTCAATACATTTACCGTTTCCATACAGCGTCTGGTTGAAGAGAATATTGTTTTTCAGGCCACGCACAACGCGGCATCGACAAACTGGGATCTCTCTGAACCCGTAGCACAACGGAGCTACCAGGTGGCAGGGCAGAAAAACAAAGATCTTGAAACCCGCATGGATCTCAGACAGTTGCTGGGCAGTAATGCACGGGGCGTGTATTCACTTCAAATTAAACCGGAAATATCTGACGGGTATGTGCGCGGTAGAAAATATATGCTGGTCTGCCTGTCGGATATCGGTATTTCATGTAAAGAGAGCTCGGGGGCATTGACGGTATGGTTGAACAGCCTGGTTTCCGCTCAAGCGCTAAAAGATGCAGAGATTCGCTGTTATACGTATAAGAATCAGCTGCTGGCTTCCGCAAGAACGGATCAGAATGGGCTGGCGGAAATAAAGCTTTCCGGTGAGAGTGATAAAACACCGGATGTTTTAATCGTTCGGTGCGGCGCGGACCTGTCTTATTACAAAATTGGCCATGGCGGCTGCCGGTCTCGGAATGTATCATTCGGGAGGGATTATATTACAGAAGGGTATGAAGCCTTTGTTTGGTCAGAGCGCGGAATTTACCGGCCAGGAGAGTCGGCCCATATCCAGGCACTTGTCCGTGACAGCCGGAGAAAGGTTCCGGGTGTTTTTCCGGTAACGCTTACAGTATACAAGCCCGGTGACCGCAAACTGCTCCAGAAACAGGGCATGCTGGACAGGCAGGGCGGTGTGTGCTTTGATGTGCAGATACCGGTGTATGAGATGTCAGGAATGTATGAGGCTGTCCTGAGTGTTCCCGGAGTCAGGCGGGATGTAGGCCGGGCGCGTTTCCAGGTCCGGGACTTTATGCCCAGGCGGATTGAAGGCAGCGTGGATGTTGAAGAGAAGCGGTTCGGTCCCGCGGAACAGATTCCCTTCCATGTGTCGGCAACGCATCTGTACGGAGCGCCGGCAAAGGGGTTGCGCGTGCAGTGCCGGGCAATATACAGATCCGAAGAATTCAGTCCGGATGGAGAAAAATACCAGGGATTTGTTTTCTGCGACAGACGCCAGCCTGCGGTAAAGAATATACAGAGTCTGGCAGAAAAACGGACAGACAGCAAGGGTAAAATTTCCTACAGCCTGAAGCCCGTTCAGCTGAACTCCGGAGGACCACTGAGGGTGCATCTTCATCCTGTGATTCTGGAAAAAGGAAACCGACCCACAGCGCTGTATGCATCTGTATTGGTTGATCCGTATGATTATTATTTCGGTGTGCGGCCCGGGTTTGAAGAGACACCGTCTCCGGGAGAACCATTTGATTGTGAAATTGTTGCGCTCAATCCATCGGGTGAGCCGTTGAATGCGGATCAAATCAAATGCACGGTCCGGCTGGTTCGTCATGAATACTCCAATGTTCTGAAAAAGGTTGGAGATTATTACCGGTACAAATGGGTCAGGGAGAATATTGAAGTTGACAAAAAGGATGTACTGCTTCAAAAGGGAGCAGGATCCGTTTCTCTTCAGGCCAAATCCACGGGTCGGCATTCTCTGATCGTTGAAGGCGATGCCGGCTGTACGGCTGTGCATTCATTTTATGTGTTCGGACGCGGTCGTGATTCCTATCCCATGGAGGGGCCGGCCTCCCTGAACCTTGAACTCGATAAGAAGGTTTACAAACCCGGAGACATTGCCCGGTTAAAAGTGAATTCTGCGATCAGCGGAAGAATGCTGGTTACTGTGGAGTCCGACCGGATTCTATCGAAACAGGCAATGGATATATCTCAGGCATCCGGGATTGTTGAGATACCGGTGACCGCCGCGTATCTGCCCAATGTATATGTCGGCGTTACGGTGGTGGCCGGAACACAGAACCCGGATATCCAGGGAACATACCGGCTTGCCGGAGCCTGTCTGCTCAAGGTGGATTGTGACGCCAGCCGTCTCAAACTTGATATTCAGTCGGCGGATACGGTCCGGCCGGGCCGGGAGCTGAAGGTTACGGTACATGCTGCTTCACAGGCTGAGGCTGCAGCGCAAAGCCGTGTTTCCATTGCAGTTGTGGACGAAGGTGTTCTTCAGGTGGATGATTTCAAAACGCCGGATGTATTCGGTTTCTTTTACGGTCTCAGACGCAATCCCATATTAGAATCAGATATGTATGGAATGCTGCTGCCTGAAGTAAAGGCGCCGGGAAAGAAGTCCGCGCCGGGCGGAGGCAGTGGACCGGGTATGGCCAGAAGGCTCAGTCCGGTTAACGCCAAACGAGTTCGTATTGTTTCTATTAGTGAGACGCCTGTATTTACCGGTCCGGACGGAACCGCTGAGTATTCAGTACAAATTCCCAAGTATCACGGTAAACTCAGGGTCATGGCATTCGCTGCCCAAGACGATCGATTCGGATCCGCAGAGCGCAATGTTCATGTAAAAAGCCCAATTATGGCAGAGGCGTCCCTGCCCCGTTTCCTTGCACCGGGAGACCGGTGTAAGGCGTTATTTACACTGACCAATAAGACAGAGAAGGACGGGAATGTAGAGTTGGCTTTATCGACGTCCGGACCGGTTACACGCACGGATACAAAGCCGGTTTCAGTTTTTCTCAAATCCGGTATGGAAAAAACCGTAACCGTTCCATTTACAGCCCTGAAAGAATGCGGTAAGGCATTGATCCGCTACAGGGCATCCCTGGGGGATGAAAGTTATACCAACAGTCTGGAGCTTCCGGTTCGGCCGGACCAGCCTGTGGGGCATTTCAGTGAGTCCGGAACCATACAGGCTCCATGCAGGAAGATAATAAAAATACCAGGAGAGTGGTACAAGGGAACGGAAAAATCAAGGATTACATTTGGAGTCTATCCGGTAATTGAACTGAGTTCGTCACTGGATTATCTTCTCGATTATCCCTACGGATGTGCTGAACAGACGACGTCCAGGCTTTTTCCCCTGCTTTATCTTCCTGAACTGGTGAAACTCAGAGATACAGATGATGCTGATCGGATAGAGGTCAGGCATTTTATTGAACGCGGAATTTACAGGCTGTATTCAATGCAGACGTACGAGGGTGGTCTGGCATGCTGGCCGGGCGGAAACCATGCCTATGATTTCGGATCTGTGTATGCCGCGGATTTTCTGCTGGAAGCTCAAAAAGCGGGATACCCGGTCCTTCAGAGTCGTCTGGACAGCCTGTTGGATTACCTTAAGAGGGCTCTGGATAGCCGGCGCTATGGAAGCCAGTGGGGTGTCAAGGCATATATCTGTTATGTGCTGACAAAAGCCCGCAGAACTCCCAGGCAGTGGCTGCTCAAGCTGGAGGAGAACAGGGATCAACTCGGAACAACGGCCCTGTGCCATCTTGCAAACGCGCTGTTTCTTGCAGCCGCGCAGAAAGACGGACAGGAAATACTCAAAAAAGCGGATATTTCTGAAAAGGTGAAACAGATGCAGGATGGGTATCTTGCGTCCGGGACACGCGCCATGGCTGTATACCTGAATACATTGATTGAGATGAATCCGACAGATTCAACGATTGGTTTGATTGCGGCGAAACTGGCCCGTTCCGCGGGAAAGAACGGACGCTGGCCAACCACACAGGAAAACGCATGGGCCCTGATGGTGCTTGGAAAGTATGCGCGGACAGTTACTGCTGTGTCGAACAACTGGAAATGCAGACTCCGCAAACCGGATGGGTCACTTACGGAGTTTACCCATCAGCAGAACATAACCCTGGAGGGAATTCACAGCTCTCAGGTTGCGCTCGAACTTGAGGGGAAGGGGATGCTTTATTATTCCTGGCAGAGCTCAGGTGTTCCGAAAACCGGACAGGTACAGAGGAAGATCAGCGGTATTTCGATTTTTCGGGAATATATGGATGCGGTATCAGGAAAGCGGGTACTGAAGAATCAATTTACAGCCGGTCGTGTTTACATTGCCCGGCTTCGAATTCAGCCCGGGGTCGACTGCCGCAACCTGGTTGTATCGGATCTGCTGCCGGCCGGTCTGGAGATTGAAGACGTGTCGGCCCGGTCTGGACCGAACATACCGTTCAGCAACGAAGAATTTTTTCAACCGATGCACTGCGAAAAACGGGATGATCGCATTCTTCTCTTTGGTAATATTTACTGCAAGAACAGTAAATACGTCTACGTCTATGACTATGTTGTGCGGGCCGTAACTCCGGGTACATATACCCTTCCGGCCCTGGAAGCAGAATGCATGTATGATCCGGATGTCTGTTTTGTCGGGACTGCGGAAACAATTTCAGTTGCAGAGGAACCTGAGAAATGAAGCGGATTCTGATATTCAGAAAGCAATTTCTGATTCGATTCGTGAGAATAAATATCTGTGCTGCTGCAGGCTGTATACTCCTGTTTATCCTGGCATGGATTTGCTTTCCCTTTCCCGAATCCCGATTGCAGATTCGGGAACAGTCAACAGTCTTTACTGCGGACAACAATGAAATCATCAGGGTAATGCTTTCTCCCAATGATGAATACTGCATTCCAGTTCGTCTTTGCGATATCGCTTCCAGCGCAGTCCAGGCAACCATTGCGGTTGAGGACCAGCGTTTCAGATCGCATTGCGGTGTAGATGGAACCGCAGTATTCCGGGCAGTAAAACAGAATGTTTTCTCAATGAAAAAAGAGTCAGGAGCCTCCACCATAACCATGCAGGTTATCCGAATGGCATATGACCGTAAACGGACACTGATCAGTAAAGTATTTGAATCCTTTCGGGCGCTTCAGCTGGAGCGAATCTGCTCAAAAAAGGAAATCCTGGAAACGTATCTGAACAGTGCACCTTACGGTGGAAATATATACGGTATTGAGGCTGCAAGCCTGCGATACTTTAATAAAAGAGCAAGAGATTTGAATCTTGCCGAAGCTTCGCTCCTTGCCGGCCTTCCTCAGTCTCCGAGTCGGTTTCGACCGGACCGGTTTCCCCGGCGGGCATACAGGCGTCGCCTTACGGTACTTCGGCGGATGCAGGAGGAGGGGTATATATCAGAACTGCAGACACAAAAGGCCGCGCAGACAGAATTCAAGAAATTGCGACACGCATTTCCGCTGCGGGCACCGCATCTTACCGATGCGCTTTATACTGCAAGCAGGAGCGGCTATGTTCGAACCACAGTTAACCTTGAGTTGCAGAACATGGCTGAGCAGGTGCTGAGAAAACACGTGGCAAAACTCAGACCGCACCGTGTTTCCAATGGTGCCGTTGTCATTGTGGATGTCAGGAACTCTTCAGTTCGCGCGATGGTGGGTTCAACAGATTACTGGAATATTCCGCATTGCGGACAGATTAATGGTGTTCTTTCCCGGCGATCGGCCGGGTCAACTTTAAAACCCTTTTTGTATACCATGGCATATGAAACGCAGCGAATCATACCCCGGACAACTGTTTATGATGTGCCGGTCAGTTTCAGCGGATATGAGCCGGAGGATTATGATAAAGAATTCATGGGCTGCATCAGCGCAAGCGAGTCTCTTGCGCTTTCGAGGAATATTCCGGCTGTCAAGCTGCTGCAGGATACAGGCATTCAGTCATTTTATCATTGTCTGAGAAAAATTGGCTTCAGCGGCATCCGCAAGTCATCCGAATCCTACAGCCTTACTCTGGCGCTGGGAACCTGTGATGTCTCACTGCTGGAACTTGCGGACGCCTATGCATGTCTGGCCCGCATGGGAAATTATATTTCATCGAGTATGATTGCCCAGAGCAGACGTGCCGCCGGTATCCGGATCTTCAGTCCCCAGGCTGTCTGGCTGATGTATTCTTCATTTACCGGTCCGGACAGGCCTTTGGACGGAAAGTGTATTGTTAAAACCGGAACCTCCTGGGGATATCGGGACCTGTGGTGTGTGGCGTGTGACGCGGATTTTGCGGTTGGCGTATGGCTGGGGAATTTTGATAATTCATCCTGCGTGAAAATATGCGGACAGGATGCGGCCATGCCGGTTGTGGATGAATTATTCAGCCATCTGGCAAAGGCCAGAGGCGGATACAGCGTATTGCCCCGACCACCAGGAGTTGGGAAAATAACGGTTTGTGCAAAAACCGGTCTCAGGCCGACCGCCGCGTGTCCGTGCTGCACCACAGCGTTTGCCCTTGAGAATGGAGATCAATTGCCATTGTGCGGTATCCATCGTCATGTTGTCAGAAGTCTGGGCAGCGGATTAACACAGCTGGCTGTAAAGGAAGAATGGCCGGATTCCGTCGTTTCCTGGCGCTCCAGGACGGAAATGCCGGAAATTCAGTCACGCTCAG
Organism: uncultured Planctomycetota bacterium; assembly: GCA_964524955.1. Taxonomy (GTDB): domain Bacteria; phylum Planctomycetota; class CAZGEP01; order CAZGEP01; family CAZGEP01; genus CAZGEP01. The sequence continues at coordinate 26,444 of CAZGEP010000035.1, forward strand.
ATGTCAGACTCCGTATTCAGTCTCCCTGTGACCGGGCGGAGTTTTGCATGACATCCAGTGCAGTACCGGGTGCGCAGAAAATCGGACTGGCTGCTACCGGCGATGCCCGAAAACGACAGTACTGGTTTGTTAACGGTACGTATCTGGGAAGTACATCAAACGGCAGTTCAATTGTATGGCCCCTCAGTCCCGGAACTCACCGTATTTCGGTCACTGATAAACATGCAACTGATTCCTGCCGGATTTTTGTAAGATAATCTGCTCTTCCTTTGCCTGAACTCCCTTTGCCGCAAACCTTTAAAATCCTGTTGAATGTCGTGTTAATCACTGTACAATGATAAAAACAACGAAAACAGGATACCCTTGTATGCCCGAAGAAACCGTGCAGCCCAGATTTGCCGACTTTGTGAGTAAAATCAGATATGCCCTGGCCGTGATCAGCGTACTTGCTGTGTGCAGTCTGGTTGCGAGGCACGGCTTCTATCTTCCTGAGCAGGCGGAGTTTGTTCTCAACCGCTTTGATGTACTCTTTCTTTTCTTTTACGTGATTCAGTACGGTGTCTGCCTGGTACTCAGCGCAGCAAAAAAGACCTTTCTTATCAAATACTGGTTTGAAAGCCTGATTTCCTTTCTTATTCTCTTTGTAGTCATTCATGTTGTTTGCTCCATCGGTACAGAGGGTTTTTTTGGTTTTCTTCTGGGGAAGAGCGCAGCCACCATGTCACACAGCTATCTGGTTCTCTATCAGATTCTGGTGTTGTTGACAGTGGTTGCCGGTGCCATTCGGCTGAATTCCCGACTGACCGCCATTCAGGCCCATCCCGGCAAGATCCTGGTCGGCAGTTTTATGGTCATTATTTTCTTCGGTACCCTTCTGCTTATGCTTCCCAGGTCTACGGTCAGTCCCGGAAACATGCCGCTGCTGGATGCACTCTTTACGTCCACAAGTGCGGTCTGTGTGACCGGGTTGATTGTTGTGGATACGGGATCCTATTTCACGCACTTTGGCCAGGCTGTGATTCTGGCCCTGATCCAGATCGGTGGTCTGGGCATTATGACGCTTGCCAGCGCCCTGACTCTGTTTCTCAGGCAGAATTCAGCCAGCATCCGTGAAAAGATTGTGCTTGGAGAGATTATGAATATCAGCCAGCTGAATCTGATCGGAACCGCTCTGCGCAGGATTGTGCTGTTGACGTTTGCTGTTGAGGCGATCGGGAGTATGATCCTGATGTTTCTTTGGGCCGGTGAGGATTGGACAAAGACGGAACTGATCTACACAGCGGTCTTTCATTCGGTCTCTGCTTTTTGCAATGCGGGGTTTTCCACCTTCAGCGACAGTCTGTGCCGCTACAGCACAAATCTTCCAGTGGTGCTGGTCTTTGCGGCACTGATTACACTGGGCGGTCTGGGGTTTGTGGTTCTGATGGATATCGGCGGACGCAAGATCCTTGAGAAAAACAGCCGGCGGAGCAAGCTGCGCCTTCAGACCAAGCTGGTTCTGGCGACATCCGCAATTCTTTTTGTCGGCGGCATGTTCGCATTTTATGTGCTGGATATCAACCGGACGGGGCTGGAGCGGTTTTCTGCTGCACTCTTTAATTCAGTAACGGCACGTACCGCGGGTTTTAATACTGTGTCCATCTCCATGCTTTCCGTGCCGTATTCCATGATACTGATTCTGCTGATGTTTATCGGTGCATCCCCCGGCTCCACAGGCGGCGGTATCAAGACGACCACACTGGCTGTCATGTGTATTCGTGTGAGCTCGATTATCCGCGGCAAAAACCGAATGTCGGTCTTCCGCAAGAGGCTCTCGAATATTGCGGTCAGCCGGGCTGTGGTGGTACTCATGTTCAGTTTTTCAGTGGTGTTTTTTTCCACGCTGCTGCTGACCATCACCGAAGCCGGTGATTTACGACTTGGATTCATGGATCTTCTCTTTGAAGAGGTGTCCGCATTTGCGACAGTGGGTCTGTCCTGCGGGATAACATCAGAGCTGAGCAGCTGGGGCAGAATTATTATTATAGCATCCATGTTTATCGGAAGGCTTGGGCCGCTGACACTGGCCTTTGCCATATCCGCTCCGGGATCAGAGGAAAAGATTGAATATCCCCGGGAAAATATCATGATCGGTTAAGGAGAAAGAAATGCCGGATAAATACCTTGTTATCGGACTGGGCGTTTTCGGGAAGAGCATATCCCAGAAACTTATGAAAAACAATGCAGAGGTTGTGGCCGTGGATTCACGCATGGATCTTGTTGAAGAGGTGCAGGACAGCGTGACCTATGCCGCCTGCCTGAACAGTATTGACGAGAAAGCGCTCCAGAATCTGAATGTGGAGGAATTCGATGCTGCCATTGTCTGCATTGGCGCAAACTTTGAAGCCAATGTTCTGACCTCTGTGCTGCTCAAGCAGAATGGTGTGAAAAAGGTGATAACCCGGGCATCCGATCCCACACACATCCGGATCCTCAAGGCTGTGGGCATTGATCAGGTCATTACGCCGGAAGAGGAAGCAACAGAGCGTCTGGCCAACAGCCTGGTGTACCGCAATATTCTGGATTGCTCCATGATCGGTGATGACGCGGCTGTGGCCAAGGTGAATCTGCCGCCGACTGTGGCGGGAAAGACTCTGATGGATGCGCAGATTCGAGCAAAATACGGAGTAAATATCATTTCCATTTATCGAAAAGGCAAAGACGGAAAAGAACGGGCTGTAAATAAAAACCCGTCTGCGGACACAGTCCTGGAAGAAGGCGATATTCTGCTGGTCATCGGTGATATCTCAGAACTGCAGAAAATGTCCTGATTCGTTTGCCGCGAATTCAATACAACAACCTTTACGGTGAAAGAGTACTATGGCTGATGCTGAACATATGATTATTGACGATCGATTTGAAGAATCCGGAGACCTGCCGGACGGATGGACACTCACCGGAGACGATATCTCTGATGATTCTGAACGCTTTATTGCCGGAATCGGCGGGAACATGGACAGTACCGGTGTGCCGTGCCTGCACCTGATACAATTCAAGGGGCAGTGCAAGAACCTTGGCCTGCTCAGAAAGATATCAGTCTCCGAAGATACGCGAGTGTCCATTGCATTTGACCTGGCATTGCTGTATCCGGGAATGAACCAAAAACCCGCACCAGGTGACAAAAAGAACAGCAGCTTTCACATTCTTGTTCAGAATGCTCAGAACCAGCCGATTGTATGTGTGAACATGGATATGGAAACCCGCAGACTCTATGTAAATGAGTCGGATACGCAGCAGGTCCTTCCGGGTCTCAACTGGCATGCTCTGCAAATTGTTTTGGATCCGTCAGCCGGTGCCGTTACGGTCAGTCTGGACGAGCGAACGGTGTATCAGGGAACATTGGCTGGTTCGGAAAAGAACGGAATTGAGGGGGTGCGGTTTTTACTTCCGGAGAATGAGGCAGCGCATGTCGGCCTGTGGGTGAATCATTTCAGGGTCTGCGCAGGAACGGCCGCGAGTTGCGCACCAGCCGGTCGGCAGAATCCCATGGAAGATTCCTCTGCTGTGGATACTGAAAAGAACGCCGATGTCCGCAGCCTGGAGTTAAACCGTGTTCAGGCACAGGGACATATGGGCAAACGGATCCGTCTTGCTTTGTACAGGAATATGATGGCTCTGGATACAGAGAACGATTTTATTGCCCCCTTTACCCGGCAGGAAACACAGGATGAGTCCGAACGGGTGGAGATGGAGCCGGGTAAATTTATCGGAATCGGAATGCTTCTGGATGCTGCCGTTCAAATGGCCTGTTATGCAGATGATCCGGAACTGGTCCGGCATAAAGACCGTCTTGCTGAAGCGGCTATGCGCATGCAGCAGGAGAACGGCTACATCGGTGTCTATCCATGCACACCGGAGGCGAGTCCGCTCTTTACTGAATTCTGCTTTCATGATGCCGTATACCTTGTCCTCGGACTGGCTCGGAACTTTGAGCTCTTTGATCACAGTCCGTCTCTTGACTGCGCCCGCAAACTGGCCGGTTATATCATGGATGTGTGGCCGGATCGTCCGGCAGAGCCGGTATTTACGACCCTGGGTATTAACGAGGCGTTTCTGCTTCTGGCATCGGCAACCGGAGACCCGATATACCTGGATTTTATCCGGAACCAGAAGTCAGGCAAACAGTGGGTGGTTCAGAACCAGTCGCTGCTTGGCTGGGACCAGGAATTGTGGAAGGGCGGGCATCCGGACCGCAACAGACGCAGCGGAGGACCGGCGGCAGAGCGCCATGCCATCATTCATGCATACCGTCTGTACGAACGGGCCATGGCCCAGCTGCGCGTCAATGCGGTTGAGTCGGATGATCGACTGACGCAAATGCCCTTTCGTATCGCTCAACGGATATCAGACCCGCAGGCCACCGGCATGCTGATTACCGGAGCCTCCGGGAACAATGAGGGATGGGAAGATACCCAGCTGTGCACCGGCAATACCGGAGAGACCTGCACCACAGTCTACGGCATCTGGTACATGGAAGAGATGCTCAAATATACAGGCGACCTCAGGTACGGTGATTACATCGAGCGGATGATCTACAATTCGCTTTTCTGTGCGCAGCAGCCCGAAGGCCGGAAACTGCGGTACTTCAGTCCGCCCAGCGGAGAGCGAAAATATTATGACCGGGATTCCTACTGCTGTCCCAACAACTTCAGGCGGGGGATGGCGCGGCTGGCAGAGCAGATCTATTATCAATACAATACCGGCCTTGCTGTTAATTTCTTTGAAGATTCCCGGGCAGAGATTCGCGTGTCCGGGGATGCCCAGGTCACGCTGCGGCAGACAACCGCATATCCGGCAGAGGATACGTCCCGGATTGAGATTGAAGATATTACCCGGGAAACAGAATTTCCGGTTCATATCCGAATCCCGGCCTGGTGTACGGATTCGACGGTTATGGTCAACGGCGAACCGGTTTCCCCGGTCATTCAGCGCACCTGGAAGAAAGGCGATACGATTGATATCCACCTGCCCATGGCATGGCGAATGGTCCGCGGCAGAGAGCTGCAGCAGGATCGTGCTGCAGTGATGCGGGGCCCGGTAGTATACTGTCTGAGCCGGCAGCTGAACCATCTGCCCGAGGACATGGTGCTGCGGGATATTACCATGGATCCGCAGACACTGGAAACGCAGCAGGCCGACGACCGGGGCGTACTTAACAAGCCGATCTGCCGGATCCAGGCCTGGAGCCCGGGCTGTTCGCAGTCTGAACCGTACGATCTTACGCTGCTGCTCCACGAATTCCCGGAACCCACGGGCGAAGAGGTCTACTTCAATACATCGGAACCGTCCCTTGCTCAGGATGACGAGCTCTTTATGAAGAAATAAAAATTAGAGAGGCAACGAATGAATTTCAGACTGGATCTCACTGACCTGCCGGTAACACGATCTGCCCCCAGCTCAGTCATTACAATTGACAGGGAGCAGGTGTCAATTGAACCAAAAGATGTGGTGGATGGAATCGAATGGTCTGAGCCGCTTGCCAATTACAAGGGCGTGGGAAAGGGAGTTGTTTCCATGTCAGTGCAAGGCAGAGGTATGAACCTGGTGTATTATGTTGTTCAGCTTGAGCATGAGGACAGGGATAAGATAGTTACCGTATACGCCTCCAGCAACGAGGACGGTCTTCGGGAGGCATGGGAAAGCGCAGCAAAAGCCCTGGGTTTACCCGCACTGGAGGGTGATTCGGGTAATGAAATTCGCAGAGAACCGGCGGATCTGGATAAATCCGTTCGCGAACTTGCTGCTGAAGGAAAACTTACCGTTGATTTTGATCCATCTACTCCTCCGCCCGCAGGGATTCGAACTCAGATTGACGGCGATGTTCTTGAAGTAACACTCAGCAGGTTCGGAGGAAATCCTGCAGCTGTTTTCATCCGAAAGTTTATTTTTCTTGTGGTTATTATTGACGCCACTCTCAGAAGTCAAAACATGCCGCAAGAATAACGTAACCGTTT
>CAZGEP010000036.1:0-32119 GCA_964524955.1 uncultured Planctomycetota bacterium
ACGGTTACGTTATTCTTGCGGCATGTTTTGACTTCTGAGAGTGGCGTCAATAAAGCAGTGTCTTCATAATCAATCTCCTGTTTATTGTGATGATAGGCTGATAAATGATCCGGCGAATAATTGTCCAGCGACTCGTTTGGGTTTATACTGGATCTTATAAAGACCCATGTGGTTATGCAAGAAGGTGCAGATGATGTCTCGTTGTTATGACGTCTTAACTTGAGTTTAAATATAGTTTCATGTATATGTAATAGTATCCGTTGCTTCCGGTTGTTGAAATAAATAAAAAACCATTGGTGTTAATTAAAACATTGGAAATTTTATATAACCCAGTACCCGCATGACGGCCGGGCCAGGGGAGGATTCCGGGTTGGGATTGACTGGCATTACGGCGGAGCCGCAACCGGCCATTCCATGGTAAAGGCATACATGTACAGCGGATGGTAAAGGATTTTATTACCTGACCATGTTCGACAGTAAGAGGGGCCATGACCGGGGACTCGGGGATTTGAATGACAGAAGTTCATGGTCCATTCTGGGCTGTCATCAGTGGGCGCCCACCCCCGAACATCCTTCTCATACCTGGACCTATATGTGTCCTGGGCATAACGCAGTTGTCGGCCAGACACCTCTGAAAGTTACATACCGGCGCAGCGGAAGCCGCAACTGGATTCAGACCCACACCATTGCCTGGGAGTGCAGGGCCGCCCCGGATACAGCGACCGGCGCTTTAAGACCGGTAATGTGCTGTATGTGGACGGTCATGTCAAATTTCACGACTTCAAGCTTCCAGGCAACTACTGGTTCTATACAACCAGAAATTCTGCACCAAGCTGCATTGATGACGGCTGCAAGTGGAAACGCGGTATGAGCTGCAAACGCTGAATGCGGGTTTTCATCAGTAGAATCCTTTAGATTACACCTTTATCATTGTGTACAACTCCTGCCGATGTCGGTTAAAGGCTCCGCATACGCTTGATTGTTAACTCGTTTGTTGGCTTTGTTAATGCAACAGCATGGGGCAACAAAAAAAAGGTCTGAAGAATGTCGGGCAGCGTGATAGACTGCCTTAAGCCAAGTCAGGACCAGCGAGCTATGCAAGCCGGGGATTTAAAAACGGTTGCTTTTTTGTATAAAGCATTTATAATCCCCTTTCTGATCTGATGATCTGTCCTTTGCTTTTTTTCAAGTTGTTTTTCCCAATTGTTTTTCCAAAATATTTCCAAGATGAGGAGTTTGATGACAGACAATAAAGAAGAAATTGCGAAAAAGAATATCCAGCGCGGTCTGGAGGGCGTTGTTGCTGCGCATACACGAATCAGCTGTGTAGACGGTGTCAATGGCTGTCTCTACTACGGCGGGTACAATATTCATGATCTGGCGGAACGCGTCTGTTTTGAAGAAATCGTTTATCTTCTTTGGAACGGAAGACTCCCTGATGCCGAAGAGTTGAAATTGTTCCGAAGCAGTCTGGTCAGTGAAATGAGGCTCCCCAGCCAGTTGATTAAGATGATGGAGCTTGCTCCTCCGCATGCCAACCCAATGGCCGTGCTTCGCACCGCGGTCAGTATGCTGGCAATGTATGATACGGATGCGGATGATATTTCGGAGGAGGCCAATCGGAGAAAGGCGCTTCGACTGACAGCACAGGTGCCGACGATTATTGCCGACCTCCATTGCATCCGGAATAAGATGAGTGTGATCTCTCCGGATCCAACGGTAGGGATTGCTGGAAATTTTTTGTATATGATCCGAGGCGAGCTTCCATCCTATGATGAGCGAAGCGTTATGGATGTACTGATGATGCTTCATGCAGACCATGGCCTGAATGCCAGTACATTTACCGGGCGCGTTATTACCAGTACGCTGAGTGATATGCATTCGGCCTTGACCGGTGCCATCGGCGCGCTCAAGGGACCGCTTCACGGCGGTGCTAACATACGCGTTATGGAAATGCTTAATGATATTGACCATCCGGATGAAGTGGAAGAGTACATTCAGGGTATGCTTGAGAATAAAGAGAAAATCATGGGATTCGGTCACCGGGTGTATCGTACGGAAGATCCACGGGCCAAGCATCTGCGCAAGTATTCCGAAGAGCTCTGCTCGCAACGTGGCAAAGAACAGTTGTACGAAATATCGCACCAGATCGAAAAGAATGTGATTGAGAAAAAGGGGGTCTATCCAAACGTGGACTTTTATTCGGCAACGGTTCAGCATGCGCTCGGAATTCCAACGGATTTCTTTACGCCGGTTTTTGCCGCAGCAAGAACACCGGGCTGGATTGCGCATATGCTTGAACAGTACAATGACAATCGCCTGATTCGGCCGACGTCTAAATACGAATCAGAAATCAATAAGAAATTTGTTCCGATTGAACAGCGCAAATCCGGGCAATAAGTGGTGCAGGTGATTTATATTTCAGAAATAGGGTTGACTTTGAACCCTGTTGGGATACAATAACTATCATTAACTATTAAATGGTATTGCTTTTCAGCCTATGAAAAAGATAACATTGCTTGGGTCAACAGGTTCAATCGGAAGAAGTACATTGGATGTTGTTCGGCATCACAGGGATGAGATGCGAGTGGTGTCCATGACAGCCGGTTCCAATGCAGCGCTTCTTGGAGAGCAGATACGCGAGTTTCAGCCGGATATCGCTGTGCTGGCAGATGATACGTCAATTGACCAGCTGGGTGATACAGGTTCGGTCACGGTTGATTGCGGCAGGAAGGCGGTTGTTGATGCTGCTGCATACGAACGGTCGGATATTGTGGTATCTGCGATCGTGGGAAGTGCCGGGCTCGTACCTACCCTTAAAGCCATTGAATCCGGGAAGGATATTGCGCTGGCCAACAAGGAGCCGCTGGTGATGGCCGGGGATCTGATTACGCAGACATCCCGAAGAGAAAATGTCAATCTTTTACCCGTCGACAGTGAACACAGTGCAATTTTTCAAGCGCTTCGTTCCGGAAAACACGCTGAGATTAATCGTATTTATCTGACCGCTTCCGGCGGTCCCTTTCATAAACTGGACAGCAAAAAGCTGTCAAACGTGACAAAGGAACAGGCGCTTAAGCATCCTACATGGACCATGGGGCAAAAGATTACGATTGACTCCGCGACCCTGATGAACAAGGCGCTGGAGATTATTGAAGCCCACTGGTTGTTTGATATTCCGTATGAAAAGATTAAAGTGCTGGTGCACCCACAATCGATTGTTCATTCGATGATTGAATTCGTTGATGGGTCGGTAATTGCTCAGATGGGTGTTCCTTCCATGAAGCTTCCGATTCAGTATGCACTTACGTATCCGGATCGCATGCCCAGTGATGTCCCGGCCCCGAATTTTCTGGAAATTGGTCATCTGACATTCGAAGACCCGAACGATTACCTGTCCAAAGGGCTGGGGCTTGCGTACCGGGCGGGGAATGAGGGAGGAACCTCCTGCGCGGTTCTTAACGGTGCCAATGAAGCAGCGGTCGAACTCTTTCTTAACGGCCAGTGCCGGTTTGAAGATATTTATTCGATCATTGAATCGGCCATGGATCTTCATCAAACGGTCAGAGATCCGAGTATTACGGATATTATTCGTGCCGGGGATTGGGCAAAGGATCAGGCGGAAAAGCACGAAAACGATTCATAACTTATCAAGAAGGCTTTGCTAATGGAAACTGTATTTTCGATTCTCTCGTATCTGTTTACTGCCTTTCAGGTGGCTTTTGGCTTCGGATTTATGATCTTTGTTCATGAACTCGGCCATTTTATCATGGCCAAAAAAGCCGGCGTCAAGGTGGAAAAGTTTTTCCTGGGATTTGATTTCTGGAACCTTAAGATCTTCAGTTTTACCCGCGGCGGAACCGAATACGGCATTGGTGTCTTTCCACTCGGTGGTTATGTCAAAATGCTTGGCCAGGAAGACCTGCCCACCGGTAAGCTGGAAACCGATGACCTGCCTTCGGATCATTATCTGGCCAAGACCACAGGACAGCGAGCAGCCATTATCGCCAGCGGAGTAATCATGAATTTTCTTTCCGCTTTTTTACTATGCATCATTGTTTTTTACATGGGCGTGGATTTTATCCAGCCGGTGATCGGCAATATTTCAGGCAATTCACCGGCATGGAAATCCGGTATTCGAGTCGGCGACCGAATTATTTCCATCGATGGTGAGAAGATTGAACGCTGGAATGACGTGGCCATGGGCATGGCATTGAGCAGCTCCGACAGCAACATCCATAAGGTGGGTGTAGAAAGGGACGGTAAGCGGCTGATGATTGACGTGGAAACTTCGCGTCATGAAATGACCGGCCTGCAGCACGCCGGGATTCAGCCGATGTTTGATCTGAAGATTCGGGGAATAGCGGAAAACGGTTACAGGAATCAACCATCACCGTCTATGAAAGCCGGGCTCAAGATCGGCGATCGCATTACAAAGTGGAACAGTGAGCCGCTTGAGTCGTGGCAGGATTTTATCAGCCGGGTTCGGACTTCTGTAGACAAAAGCGTTCAGCTGAGTGTAGAGCGTGACGGACAGGAAATAACTGTCGAATTTGTCCCGTCCCTGAAGCCCATCGGGATGAACTATTATGGGTGTGGCGTTTATCCGCTGTCAACCATGCGTATTACCGGTGTCAGAAAGGGCGGCCCTGCAGATATAGCTGGAATTCGGGAAGGTGATCGGTTGACTGCCGTGGACGGCAGGAAAATTGCCACAATTAAGCAGCTCAGCGATATCCTGGGGGAAAATAAAACAGCTCCCGTTTCCATGATGATTGAACGAAACGGGACAACTGAGACCGTTGAGGTGACATCGGTTTACAATACACAGACGGAGCGATACCTGATTGAGGTGTCATTGGATTCGTCTCCTTTTCTTGGTCCGGTGACTGCTGTGGAAAAAGAATCTCCTGCGGACAAGGCCGGCATTTCCCAGGGAGATTTCATTGTGAAGTGCGATGGGAAACCAGTACGGACGGTTTATGAATTGAAGACAGCCTTGCAGACTGGAAATAAACATACGCTGACCCTGCAAAAGAAAAGCGGTATACAGATTCAAACGAATATTGTATTGCGTGATCCAGAAGAATCTGGCCTTTTGGGTCGATTTGTACAGCGCCTGGATACTCTGTTCAATTCCAGGGTGCACATCAATGATCCGTATGGTACCGGTATGCTGTTTTCGTACAAATATATCGCTGGTTATATTGAGCCCGGAACAACTGCTGCAGAAAGCGAGATTACCAAAGGGGATGAATTGTTTTCAATGGAATACACCGAGAATGGAGAATCCGTTCCTGTGACAGGTGATGCGCTTACGGGCTGGGGCGCGGCGAGTTACTATTTCAGCCGGATGATTGCCGAGAGGCTTTCCAACAGCTCTCAGGTGGATCCGAAGACGGTTAAACTGAACGTATCGGTAAAACGAGGGGATGAGATTCTTGGTCCTTTTACACTGCACCCGGTTGATATGCCGGAGAATTCAGAAGGATGGGCCGGAATTGAACCGGCGCCGCTTTCCTTTACGGTTCAGCCGGAAAATTTTCTGGACGCCTGCCGGTACGGACTTACAGAACCGGTGGTCATGCTTAAGAAAGTTTTCGATGTGCTTCACGGACTGTTTATTTCACACCGCGTGTCTACGAGATCTCTATCCGGCCCTCTTGGAATCGTCACCGTTACGTTCCTCTATGCCCGAATGGGATTGTCCAAACTGATTTATCTGTTGGCTTTTATCAGTGTGAACCTTGCAGTTGTTAATATTCTTCCCTTTCCTGTGCTGGACGGAGGGCACCTGGTTTTTCTTTTTATAGAAAAATTGCGCGGTAAGCCTGTGGATATTAAAATTCAAGAATGGATTCAGACGGCAGGGCTTGTTATTCTGCTTGCCTTTGTGATTTATGTTACCATGAACGATATTCGCCTGATAACGCATCTTTGAAAAAACGAAACATAAAGATGATGATCGCGTACGATGGGACCCAATTTTCCGGTTGGCAGGTACAGCCTGAAAAACGAACGGTTCAGAAAACCCTTCAGAACGCAGTAGAACAGGTGTTGAGTCACAAAATTAATCTGTACGGTGCCGGACGCACAGATGCCGGGGTTCATGCCCGGGCTCAAGGTGCTCATTTTTTTACGAAATCCGGAATCCAGTGCGATCAGCTTCAAAAGGCTTTAAATGCGCATCTGGACACGGATGTACGTGTGGTGAGTCTTGAAAATGTCGCATTGGATTTTCATGCCCGGTACAGTGCAAAATGGAAAGAATACGTTTACACCATTGATACAGGTACAGATGCAGATGTTTTTTCGCGGTTGTATGCATGGCACTGTGATTATACGCTTGGACTGAAGTCTATGCAGCACGTTGCTGCTGCACTTTGTGGTGAGCATGATTTTGCCCCCTTTGCCGCCAAACGGGAATACCGGGGTGGTACGGTGAGAACGCTGATGTGCTGTGCAGTAAGCCGAAAGGAGCGATTCATCCGGATTCGTATGCGGGCAAACGGTTTTTTGTATAAGATGGCCCGGTTTATTACCGGAACCCTTGTCCGTGCAGGTCGGGATGGCATTGATCCAAAATCCGTACCAGATATGTTTGCTGATTCTGCGTTTGGTTCTGCAGGATATGTCGCGCCGGCCAAAGGTTTGTGCCTGGAAAAGATTGCATACTGAACTACCCTTTGGTGCAGGGGATGGACAACAATGTTTTTCTTGACAATATGGTACGCGGTTACTACAATGATTTTTTTTGTTTCTGTATTTATCAGGATGTTATACGCATATGGAATATAAGATGAAACCCAAGCAGATGAAGTTTATGGAGCGGCTCTCGCTGGGAGCGTTTTTTTTCCATCTTCTTTCCGGCCTGGGTCTGTATATCCTTTCAACCTACACTCAAACCAGACTGTGCTCATTTTTGTCAGCGTATATCTTTACCACGTCAACAATATGGGTGATTACCTGGCTGTGGATCTTGCTGCGGCGTCTTGCCGCAGATGAGGAATCCGAGCTCAAGGAGGCGGAAGAAAAACGGAAAATCGAAGGGCGTTCCGGTGCTTTGTTTGAAAAGGACAGCATGGACGCGTTACGGGCCGGAAAGCGGCTGGAGAATTTTCAGAAGTTTTTTCTACCTGCCTTTTCACTTGTATACGCGGCCCTGCTCGGATTCATAGCCTATACATTATTTAACAGCATTACGGCGATTCCAACGGTAGAAAGAGAACTCTTGACCATTGCCATTTTTATATGTATTGGTGCGGCATTTGTTCACTTTCTCTTCGGCTGGTATACGGCAGCGCTTGCCCGCGCAAAAGGGTATCGGGTATTGTATGCGGGGGCCGGGTTTCTGGCGGGCATTGCCCTGATGCTTCTTGCGACGGTTGTAGCGCTTGTTTTCAGTCATCAGGAATTCGTAAAGGTTGAATATGCGATGCTGTTTGTTCTGGCCGGACTGCCTGCGGTAAACGCCGTTGAGATCGTTATCAAGGTAATCATGGATTTTTACCGTCCCCGGCAGAAGGGGGTCGAACCCTATCCGATTTACAGCAGCCGGCTGCTTGGACTGCTGACCGAGCCCGGTAGAATTATGCGGACCATTGCCGAGACCATTGACTATCAGTTTGGGTTCAAGGTTTCGGATACATGGTTTTACCGGTTTGTGGAAAAAGCCATTGCGCCGCTGATTCTTTTTCAGGTAGTGGCATTGTACCTGCTTACCTGCATTGTGGTCGTGGAGCACGATGAGAAAGCCATTCTGGAACGTTTCGGCCAGCCGCTTGCTTTTAATGCGATTCTGGATCCCGGAATTCACTTTAAATACCCCTGGCCTGTGGAAAAGGTGTTCCGGTACAAAGTCAAGCATATCATGAAGGAAGAATACGGTCACGACGGGCCGCTCATAAAAGATATTGTAACCTGGACGGAAAAGCATTACGAGACCGAATACAATCTGCTGGTAGCGCGAAGGGAGCGGACAGAAAATCACCAAACGGACAGGGAAGATGGACCGCTCAAAATGGATATGGATAAAACGAAATCTGACGAAACAAAGGCGCCGCAGGAGGTAAACCTGGCGGTTTTGTCCGCGGAAATTAAGTACAAAATTGACGAAAACGCGCTCATGGATTATGCCTATAACAGCGAGGATCCGCAGTGGATGCTTCGCGTCATCGGGTATGGAGAGATTATACAGTTTCTCGCCAGCCGGGATGTAATGACCCTGATGAAGATGAAGCGCCAGGAGGCCTGTGATGTCCTTCACAAACGGATCCAGGATCAGATCAACACTGCGCGTATCGGTATCAAGGTGGTTGCTTTTCTCATACCGGATATTCATCCGCCGATTGAAACGGCCAAGTCCTTTGAAGCGGTAACCGGAGCGATACAGGAAAAGGAAGCGAAAATTCTAAAGGCACAGGCCTATGCCAATCGGATACTGCCTGTCGCAAAAGGTGCGGCTGTTGCAGTAAACGAAGCCTCTATCGCATACAAAGAGAGCAGGCGTTTGATAACGGAAGCCGTGGAAAAACAGTTTCTGGACTTTATGACGGCACATGATTCCGCTCCTGAAATTTTCAAAATCCGGAAACTTATGGATGTGCTGGAAGAAACTCTTCCGAATGTGCGCAAGTATATTGTTCCGGAATCCGATACAGCCCATGAAGTCATGATCCTCAATTTTGAAGAAAAAATGCGTCCCGGTCTGCTTGACATTCCCATTGATACTCAAGGAGAGTAGAATGAAGAAAAACATCTTCACTATTATTCTTGCCGTACTTATTGTCGGCTCATTCATTCTGTATTTAATCGGCTTTACAGTCCGAACCACTGAAATTGCCGTGGTAACGACATGGGGAAACATTACGAGAGTGATCAATGGAAAGACCGACGCAGGTCTGCACTGGAAATACCCCTGGCCGGTACAGAAAGTTATTCCGCTGAGCACGCGCATTAAAGTGCACTCCAGCGTTTTTGAAGAAACATTTACCAAAGACGAACTGCCGGTCATGATCACGGTCAGCATCGGCTGGCGGATTAATGACGGAAAGAAATTCGCCGTGTCCGGGAAAACGGAAAAAAATATGTACACGGAACTCAGCAGTATTGTGCGTACCAAAAAAGCCGGTGTCATGGGAAAACATCCGCTGTCGCACATGGTCAACCTGGATCCAGACAAACTTCAATACGATCAGATTGAGACGGAAATGAAAAAAGATATTGCTGCTGTGGCGGAATCCGAATACGGAGTGGAGATTGTGTTGTTGAAGATTGAAAAAGTCGGCTTGCCCAAGGATGTGAGTAAGAAAGTCTTCGAACGCATGATTGCGGACAGGGAAAATGAAGCGGAAAAGTTTATTTCAGAAGGCAATAAAGAGGCCATTGAGATTGGTGCAGAAGCCGACCGACGTAAGACTCAGATCATGGCAGAAGCAGAAGGCAAGGCCAAGCGAACCCGTGGGGAGGGAGAGGTTCTGGCGGCCAAACATTATGAGGTCTTTAAGAAAAATCCGGAGCTGGCCATCTTTTTGAGAAAACTGGAAGCCCTGGAAAAGACATTAAAAGAAAATACCACCCTGGTGCTTGACCGGGAGACCACTCCCTTTGACCTGCTCCAGAGCAAGGATAAGACAAGGTAAATGAATACGTTAACTGAATCCAGAGAAATACAAGCCCTTCGGGAAGCCCTGGGTATCTCCTTTCGCATATTAAAGGTGATGATCCTCTGTGTTATGTTTCTGTTTTTGTTTTCCGGCTTTTTTGTGGTCAAGCAGGATGAAGTAGCTCTGGTTTTGCGATTCGGACGATTGACCGGTGATAAGTCCAACGTATACGGACCCGGCTTTAAATTTTCATTTCCCTATCCAATCGATAAGAAGATAAAACTGCCCGGACCGAACAAAGTCTTTGGATTTGAAATCAATGATTTCTTTATGAGCAAGGATCTTGAGGATTATCTGGATAACATGCAAAAGGAGAAAGAAATTCCGGTAGAAGGTCTGGACCTTGACAAAGCCGGATACTGCCTGACTGGTGATATGAACGTGATTCACAGCAAATGGACAGTTCGCTTTTCGGTAGACGATCCTGTTCGGTTTTATGAACGTGTTAGTGATGACCCGGAAAGCGACCAGTGTCTTAATCTAGTTAAATCCAGTGTGCTCAGTGCCATTATCCGAGAATTCGGGCGTCATTCGCTGTGGGGAGCATTGACAACGGATATTGATCAAATTACCCGGTCCGTTAACGCACGGGCTCAGCTTGAACTAAGCTTGGTGGGAATTCAACTCAAAGGGATTGACAACACAATGGTTAAGGCGCCCGCCTGTGTTCAGTCCTCTTCCAATAAGGTTGTCGCCGCTTACAGTGAAAAGGTCAAGTTGATTAATGAGGCGAAGAGATACAGAAACAAGACTATGAATGAAGCAGAAGGTGAGGCCGGACGTATCCGTGAAGAAGCCCTTGGATATAAAACCAGGCTTCTTAAAGAAGCAGAGGCGGACGCAGCCTACCTCGACGGTTTACTGACTAAATATGCAAAAAAGAAGGACCTGCTGGATATTTACGTGGATCAGTATTATCAGGAAGTACTGGCCGATATTATCAGCAATTCCGAAGCTCGGTATTTGTTGCGTTACAGAGACAAGGGCAAACAGGAGCTTCGACTTCTGCTCAGTCCGATACCCAGGAAATTCGGCCGAAGTGAAGAGAATACCGAACAGAAGCAAACACCGGAATAGATTTCCGGAAAACAGATTGTTTTCGGAGAGGAACGTTTTCAATGGCAGCAACGTCTCACGGTTGTCTATTTTGCGATTCATCCCAGGATCATGACCACAATCATCAGACGCTATGGTATCTGGCTGGAATCTTTATGGGTGCGGTCCTGATCTTTAATTCCTATATTGTTCAAATTGTTTTTGATAATCCGCAGCGGATTGCAGCGATAACCGCTTTTGTCGGTGCGGTTCTGCTTTCCATACCGGTAATCGTGCGTACGGTTCGGGATCTGGTAAAAGGCCACCTGCACATGAATGAGCTGGTAGCGATCGCCATTGCTGCCTGCTTTGCCCTGGAAAAGTATGAAACCGCAGGAGTTGTGGCCTTTCTGATGTTACTGGCGGATCTGATCGAACACCACACTGCCGAGGGGGCCAAGAGGTCTGTGGAATCACTTGTCAAGCTGACACCACAGAAAGCGCGCGTTATCGAGAACGGGAAAGAAACGGAAGTCGAAACTGCACAGCTTGCTCCGGGAATGATTCTGCGTGTACGTCCCGGAGAGAATATTCCTGCAGACGGAAGAATCGACAGCGGAGAGACCGCGATCAACGAAGCCACAATTACCGGAGAGTCCCTGCCAGCAGACAAGGGCCCCGGAGACAGCGTCTTTGCCGGAACCACCAACCTGACCGGAGCGCTGGATGTCACGGTAACCCGGGCTGGTGAGGATACCACACTCGGTCGGGTCAAGGAACTTATACTTGAAGCGGAAAGTACCAAAATTCCTCTGGTTCAGATGGTGGAGGAATACGTGCAATGGTACACCCCGTTGGTACTGATGATTGCCGGTCTGATTCTTTTCTTCACCCGGGATATATACAGTGCGATTTCCGCGATTATTATCTCCTGCCCGTGTGTGCTGATTCTGGCCACTCCCACCGCAATGATCGCGGCCATCTCTTCGGCCGCACGTTTGGGAGTGCTGGTTAAGAGCGCCACAAATCTCGAACGCGCTGGTGATCTGAGTACAATTATTTTCGATAAAACCGGAACACTGACCACTGGAGTTTTGGCCGTGACCAAACTGGCTCCGGTAAATCCGGATAACGCGGAGGGGCTTCTGGAATTAGCAGTATCCGCGGAAAGCCAGAGCAACCACCCGCTGGCGGTTGCACTTCGAAAGGTAGCTGACGAAGCCGGCATTGAACCGCATTCTGGAACAGATGTCAATGAAACTGCTGGAAAGGGGATTGCGGCGGTTGTTGATGGAAGGAAAATCTATATAGGTCGTGCAAACTGGCTGGAGGAAAATAAGGTCAAGCTGGATGCTGAAGCCGTTGCAGCATCGGAAGCGGCAGGAACGACGTCTCTTCATGTCTCCGCAGACGGTACGTATATCGGCTGGATCGGATTTGAGGATAAGGCCAGGGAAGAGGCACAGGAGGCCACAGCGGAGCTTAAAAAACTGGGTGTACGTGATATCGGGATGTTGACCGGTGACCGGTGGGCCGTGGCCAAACGCGTGGGAGAGGAGCTCGGCTGTACCAGTGTGGAGGCGGAATGTCTTCCGGAAAAGAAGCTTGAAGTCGTGCGTGAACGTATCAGCGAAGGAAATATGGTCGCGGTTGTGGGCGACGGCATCAATGATGCGCCTGCGCTGGCTGCCGGAGACATTGGTATTGCTATGGGAGCTGCCGGCAGTGATGTGGCCATTAACAGTGCAAGTATTGCGTTGATGTCCAATGACCTCAGACGTCTTCCGTTTCTGGTTAAACTTTCCCGTAAAGCCAGAAACGTTATTTATCAGAATCTTTTTATGGGGCTGATATTTATTGTGCTAGGTTGGATACTGGCTGCGGCTGGTTCTCTCAAACCTGTACCGGCCGCCGTGCTGCATCTGGTTGGTATTTTCTTTGTGATATTCAACAGTGCCAGGCTTTTCCGTTCCGGAGAAGAATATGAATGAAAAGGAAGGCGCCTCCGTTCATATCGAAACCCTTGACGTGGAAAAAGTTTTCAAGGATTTCTGGCTTCGTCCAAAGGTTCGGGCGGTTAACGGACTGAATCTTCGGATTCATGCCGGAGAAGTTTATGGATTGCTTGGGCCCAATGGCTCGGGCAAGTCCACAACCGTCAAACTGATTCTGGGGCTTCTTAAACCCACCAAAGGATATGTTTCTGTATTCGGAGCACCACCGGATGTGGTGAGCAACAAAAGCCGGATCGGATACCTTCCGGAAGAAAGCTATTTGTACGGATACCTGAATGCCAAAGAAATTCTTGTTTTTTACGGCGGTTTGTTTGGATACAGTTCCAGTGAATGCCGGCGCAGGGCTGTTGGGCTGATTGATATGGTTGGTCTTTCCGGTGCGGGGCGACGTCCGGTTCGTGAATATTCCAAAGGGATGGCCAGGAGACTGGGGTTGGCACAGGCATTGGTAGGGGATCCGGATCTGCTGATTCTGGATGAACCCACATCCGGCCTGGATCCAATCGGTACCCGTGAAATTAAGGACCTGATACTGCATTTGAAGAAAAAGGGAAAGACGGTTCTTGTCTGCGGTCACCTGCTGGCCGATATACAGGAGGTTTGTGACCGGATAGCCATTATGTACGGTGGTCGACTGTATTCAGAAGGTCCGGTCAGGGAACTCCTCCAGCGAAAGGACTCACTCGAGATTCATCTGCCTGATCTGGCCCCGGAGATTTTAGAACGGATCAAAGCGATTATTCAGAAAGAATGCGGTGTTTACCCTACTGTAAGAGCCCCTGTACAGAGCCTGGAAACCTTTTTTCTGAATGTGATTGAGAATGCTCGTTTGCGTCCACTTGAAAGCGCAGGGGTAAGTAAGGGCGGTGATGTGCCGGACTTTATTTCATCGCAGAGCAAGAATTCCATTCAAAAGAATGTGCTTGCGCAACTGACTGAATCCACGAACAAAGACACGATTACTGTTGAAGATGAGCCAGCTGAGCCGCAAACAAAAACACCAGCAGAGGAAGAGGAAAGCAGGGAAGATTCTTCTGAAAAACGCAAGAAAATTATTGAAGACCTTTCCCAGTGAATTATGAATCATGAGACAAATACTACTGCTTGCAAAAAACACGATTTCTCAGGGTATCCGGATGAAAGTATCCTGCGTGTTTATTCTTTTCCTGATGCTGATTATTCCTGCCTTTCCTTTTCTGCTCAAGAGTGACGGAACAGTTGAAGGGCAAATCCGTATTATACTTTCCTATTCCAATGAAGTCGTTACGGTTCTGTTAACACTTCTTACAATCTTTATTTCCGTCAACACATTAACTTCAGAAATTAAATCACGCCAGATTACGATTCTGGATACCAAACCTGTAGCACGCTGGAAGATTCTTGCTGGAAAGTGGCTTGGGGTAATGATAATTAATGCTGTTTTGCTGACCGTGATGGGAGGCACTGTTTTTGGACTGACACAGTACATTTCACGTTCGAAGAGTGAAGATTATGAAAAATTGAAAAAAACCGTTTTGAGCGCGCGAAAATCCATCCATCCATCGCCAATGGATATTGAGAACCTGACGGACAGATACATTGAACAGATGAAATCCGAAGGCGCGGATATGGGACCTGGCGGAGAGGAGGGTGCCAGAAGGGCCATCAGTGAGTTTTTCAAAAAACATCAATGGTCGGTCCCGCCTGGAATGGCAAAGGTCTGGGAGTTCAGTGATCTGCCCCAGCCCGAATCGGATCAGACCCTGCTGACCATCAAATACAAGGTGGATTCATCCAGAGGACGCGATGTGGAACGGTGTCCGATCCGTTGGGACTTCGGTATCGGCTATTTGGATACCGTACGAACTACCTATACGATGGATACTGTCGGCACATTCCATGAATTTAATATGCCGGCCAAACAGTTGATAACCCCTGACGGACAGCTGCGACTGGGTACACTCAACGCCAGTCCTGAGTCCGGGACTCTTATTTTCCCGAAAGACGGGCTCAAGATCCTTTATCCCGTACGCAGCTTTGGAATGAATTATCTATTCTGTATAGTGTCTATTTTTTTGTGGCTTGCTTTTTTTGCACTGCTTGGAATCGGATCCGCAACGCTATTGTCCTTTCAGGTGGCCTCCCTGTTTTGTTTGTTTATCCTATTTGTTACTATTGCATTTGGAACCGTAGAGAATGTAATGGGCGAGGTTGATAAATTTGTTGAAGATGTTCAAAAGAGAATGAATATAAAGGTCGAACAGAGAAACAGTGTTTCAAAAAGAATGTTTAGGGCTGTATTGATCATTTTTCCAAAGTATTCTGATTATAATCCCGTTCGAGCGTTATCAAGAGGACTGATTATTACCGGACCGCACCTCCTTAGGAAAACATTATTTCTTGTGCTGTTACGCGGACTCAGCTTTTTTCTGGTCGGTGTTTACATATTTCGCAGGCGCGAACTCGGAGGTGTTGTGTGAAAATCATCTGCCGTCTGCTTGTACTTATCATTGCCTCTGTTTTTTTGTACAGTGGAGGGCTTTTTCAAGGAAAGCTTAATCGTATTCGAGATGAATATCATCTCACATACAACCCGCCGCTGGAAAATGCACCACCGGAGCTGGTGCTGGCCACAACATTGCTGGGTGGTTTTCGTGGGATGATTGTTAATGTTTTATGGATACGTGCAATCGAGCTTCAGCAGGAAGGGAAGTTTTTCGAGCTTGTTCAGCTTCATGACTGGATATGTAAGATGGAACCGCGGTTGAGCCAGATCTGGGTGTATAATGCATGGAACCTTGCGTATAACGTATCCGTTGAATGTCCCACGCCGGAAGAACGCTGGAACTGGGTTCGGGCCGGGATACGGCTTTTACGCGACCAGGGGATTCAATACAACCGGAAAGCGCCCAAACTGTACAAGGAACTTGGATGGATTTATTATCACAAGCTGGGTCAGGTTATGGATGATTTTCATTTATATTACAAAAACCAGTTTGCTGCGGAAATGGAACTCGTTTTGGGACCGGAGCTCGATGTTGCCGCACTTGCTGAGGCACCGGATGCCCGTGAAGTGCTTCTGGAAGACCAAGCCGTCAAGGCCTTTGTTCAAGAGTTGAGTGCCAAAGGACTGGATGTTTTTAAAGAAAATCAAAAACTGATTGACGGTACGGAATCATTTCCTGATGATATCCGTATACTGCTCGAAAGCGATCGAAATGCGGTTACATACAA
Organism: uncultured Planctomycetota bacterium; assembly: GCA_964524955.1. Classification (GTDB taxonomy): domain Bacteria; phylum Planctomycetota; class CAZGEP01; order CAZGEP01; family CAZGEP01; genus CAZGEP01. The sequence continues at coordinate 15,929 of CAZGEP010000036.1, forward strand.
ACGGCTGTTTTCTTTTTTGCGCAAAAAACAGTTGATCGAGAAATATAAACTGGATCCGGCATATATGCTGATGTTGATGGGAAAATTCGGGCCGCTCGACTGGCGGTATCCGGCTGCACATAATATTTACTGGAACTCCAAAGCGCTTGAAATCGCACAGACTATTGAAGAAAAACGAACCATACATTACGATCGAATGGTGTATTATTCAATACAGCAGATCTATCGCCAGGGGCGCGTTATAAAAGTGGTGAAGGGAAAGTATCTTTTTTCGCAGGATTATCGATTTCTGGATAGAATGAAGAAAATATACAACAATATGCTTGAAAAATACGATTATCCGGAAACAATTATGACCGGCAGGAAGAATTTTCTTGAAGAAGCATTGTGGATTTTGTATCTGAATGGTCAGAAGTCTCGAGCAAATGAGTATTATCGGGATCTTCGGAAGGAGTATCCTTCCGAACGGTACCTCGTTCCGCTGGATGTATTTGTATACGACCGCATCAAGGAAAACATGAAAGAGTTGACGCGCTACAAAGCTCGAGAAGGAGTTAATGGATATCTTACACAGGCTTTGTGGTGGCTGGCAGCCGGTCAAGACGAAAAATCCGCCGGTTTGGAGGCCTTGGCTAAGATGATTTACAACAAATGGAACACAGAGTATCCGTCGGACAGAATGAAACTGCCGTTGTTTACGAAATTGGTTTCTGATACCAAGAAACAGATTCGCAGGACATTTCCTCCAGAAATGATTGCCAGTCTGGTTTCGCGAGGTATTTTAGAAGAGGAGGAAAAATAAAACCGGTATGACACAAACAATCGTTGAATTTGAAAACCCCATAGAAGAACTGGAGAAGAGGATCAAGGAACTCAAGGTTATGTCTGAGCAGCGTAATCTGGATTTGACCAATGAGATTGAGAGTCTTCGCAGGGAAAAAGACAACTTGATCCGTAAACTCTTTTCAAACTTAAGTGCATGGCAGAAGGTCCAGATTGCACGCCATCCGACCCGCCCCAAACTTCGGTATTACATGGAGCATGTTTTTGATGAGTTTATTGAACTTTCCGGTGACCGAGTCTTCAGGGACGATCCTTCCATACTGTGCGGTTTCTGTAAGATCGAAAATTCCAAAATGATGGTGGTCGGAACCAACAAGGGGAACGACATTGATGAACGGGTAAAGTGCAATTTCGGCTGCCCCCATCCTGAAGCCTATCGAAAGGCCATGCATAAGTTTTATCTGGCCGAACGTTTTTCCTTGCCGATTGTTACTTTTATAGATACTCCTGGTGCATTTCCCGGTATTGAAGCAGAACAGCGGAATCAGTCTCAGGCCATTGCCGAGAACATTGCATTAATGTCCCGGCTGAAGGTTCCGATAATCAGTATCCTGACCGGAGAGGGAGGCAGCGGCGGTGCTCTGGCCATTGGAGTGTGTGATAAATTGTATATTTTGGAGTATGCCTATTATTCTGTGATTTCACCTGAAGGGTGTGCTGCAATTCTCTGGAAAGACGCTGCAAAGGCTCCCCAGGCAGCGGAAGCTTTGAATATTACCAGTCACAAGCTTAAGGAGATGAATATCGCGGATGAAATTATTCAGGAACCACTCGGTGGTGCGCATCGAAACCCAGTAGAAATTGCAGCTTCAATTCGTGAATGGATAAAAATGGGGTTGTTTGAACTTTCCCGTTATTCTGTAGAAGAACTGGTTGAGAATCGGTATCAACGTTTCCGAAATATGGGTGAGTATGAGATTGAATCGGGTACACCGAAACCAATAACGGATTCGGATAAATCTGAAGAAGAGGAAGTCTTGGAGGAAGCTGATGTTCAGCAGCAAACGGTTGAATGAGTTGTTTTTTTTGCATGAGTATCCGACGATGGATGCAACTATTTGATATGAAGAGTGTTGAATGCTATTAATCTTGTCTTTTGTCTACGGAGGTCTCCCATGGACAGAAAATACTTAAAACTGATTATTATTGTATTTTTCGGTTTAAGCGCGGTATACCTGGCAGGACAACAGCCCATTCTTTTCGGCAGTCAGGGGGAAGAATATGCCGGTTCTGCTGTGATGAGAGCCGATATGACGCAACAGGAGCTTGAACTGGCAATGGATATTCTCGATGCCGTAAACCAGGAAAGGGTTGCCCAGGGACTCAGTCAGTTGACCTGGCACAATGGTGCTGCACAAACCGCTTATGATCACAGCGTAGACATGGATGACCGGAATTTCTTCGACCATACCAATCCAGATGGACACAGTGTGGGGGACAGGCTGACCGCTGACGGCATCGGGTATACTGCGGCCGGTGAAAACATTGCCATGGGGTATCAGACGGTTGAATCCGTTATGCAAGGATGGATGAATTCTCCCGGACATCGGGCCAATATTCTCAGAGAGAGTTTTACTCACCTGGGCGTTGGTGTTCATCTGGATGACGGCGGCCCATGGTGGACACAGGTATTTGTGGTGCCGACCGGTCAGGATACAACGGATCTGAACGTAACGAATGACGATGAATCCGGGACAGATAACGGTACAACGACGACCACAACAACGGATGACACCCGGGACGGGGGAGACAGCAGTGACGGCGACAGTCAGAGAATCGGATGTTTTATTGGTATGCTTCGGTGATACTTATCCCTGCCAGAATGCGTGGTTGAGTACAGCAATCATTTCCAGCAGCAACAATAACAGCACTGACATGATGCAAATGTCTCTTGGCCCGACAAGATTTGGTGCGTCATTTTCTGATTTACGCCTGAAATAACCGGCTCCCAGGGACAAAACAATCATCAGTACGAGCGGAATCTCGATCGGAAAGGGAGTGTGTTTGTTGCGAAGTTTTTTCAAGATATCCGACCGGATTTGATTCTTTGATTGTGCAGGAGTTTTCTCGGCGATCTTTTTCATTTCCATCTGCAGCTCTTGCATAATACGTTCCTGATAGACAGGACGCATGACCTGGTAGAAACGAACATTCGGAACCGTTTTTATCTCAATTACAGAAATTCCGAGATGAAGCATTGACGCAAGCACTGCGGCACCCGCAAACGTCAGGAATGGAGAACATGCGCATTTGATGCCCAGCCACGATTCAAGGGAATCTGAAAATTCGCGTGACAGGATAAATGCGGACACGCAGGCTGCGGTAAAAAAAATGGCTGTTCCTGTCAGTCGAATCGGCACAGAATTGCTGTACAACATAGCCCCGTCACCGCTTCCATAATATATGCCGGTTGCCAGATAAAAGAATCCGTGAACAATAAGTATAACCGCCAGGCTGGTCACAATCGTTTGACATAGAGGATGACTTATTTTTTTGCGAAGAATGAGGAGCAGAATTCCAGTGAAAAGCTCAATCAAGATACCGGCAAGGGAAACGATCAGATTTGGAAAAAAAGAATTCGAACGCAGAACATAATCCACCCATCCACCGCCAAAATAGAACAGGCGGCAGGATTCAATTCCACCGCCGAGAAGAATCGCAGCCAGTCCATGTCCGAAATATTCGTGCAGGATCAGCCCGAACCTGCCGCAGAGGAGAATAAGAAGAAAGAGGACCAGCGTGCATCGGAAAAACAGTCGGATATCAGAAGCAGATTCCTGATTCATATTTTTTTCCGCCATTGGCTTGGTGTCATTCCTGTAAGCTTTTTGAAACAACGATTAAAACTGGTAATACTCTGGAAGCCCACTGCATAGGAAATGTCAATGATCTGGCGTTTACGGTCTTCGAGCATGGCTGCAGCCATTTTAATACGCAAACGATTGAGATACTCAAAAGGCGGACATCCGACGGCTTCGGTAAAGATTCTTCTGAAATTACTGGAACTGCAGTGGCAGGACGCTGCAAGTTCAGAAACCACAATTGTATTGCTGTAATTTCGGGCGCAATACTCCAGCGCAGGTGAGATCCGGTCGATACGCTTTCGGTCAACAGTTCTTTTTGAAGTAGTGTTGTTGTTTTTGTCCGGACATTTTCGCGTAAGATGAATAAATAATTCAAGGATATGGCAGCGGACCATGTGCTTAAACCCCTCTTCCTTTTGCATATATTCACGAAACGCAGCTGATGTTGCCTGATACACTTCTGGATAGGCAGCTTTTTTGAATACATTTACAAAAGACGGTCCCTGAAGTTTGTTTAATGTGAGGGAAAGAAAGTCCGAGTACAGCGGAGAGATCAGTTTGATCGGATCCAAAAGCATAAACGTCCATTGACTGGTTGTTCCGGTTGTGCTTTGGGCCAGGTGCAGTTCCTGGTCACTGATTATGAATACATCCCCCTTGGAATAGGAGAATACTTTGTCTTCAATAACAAAAATTCCAGACCCATCCAGACACAAACCTAATTCAAATACATTGTGGATATGCAGTTTTTCAATGGGCTTATCTTTCTGGTTGTAAACGCCTGATGTGTAAAAGGGGAATTCATCCGGAAGCGTGTAAGATAGATAAACCATACGGTCCGGTTTATGTGAGCGATTTTGCATTGCATTTAACCAGTTTTGCATAGAATAAAATAGAATTATGAATAATGTTAATTCTACTGTACTATTGACTTCTATTCAATGAAAATATTATCAGAGGTGTGGAATGAATTATCCGGAACTTCCTGATTTTAAATCAATTTACTGGGATATTGTTTATTACGGCAACATGAAGGCTGAGCGCGGAGCAACGGGATTCTCTGAGAAACTCAAGAAAACGGAGGATGAGCTTTTGGACATTTTTGCCGAAGTCAGGGCTATGGCCGAAGACCCTGAACTACGCAAAAAAGAACCCGATGATATTGAAATGATCCGATCAGAATTCATTGCCAGATTTCTTATTCTTGTCCTTTTTTTTCCTGCTGTTTATATCTCCGGTTGACCTTCACCGGTGTTTCGCAGAAGATGACCACGCGTATGAACATCAGTGCAATGTGCAGCGAACCGGATTTACTTCTGCCCGTTTTCTCCCGCCATATAAGCTGGCCTGGGAGCTCAAGACCCGCCATAAGCCTGTTCCTGCATGGAAGGAGCCCTTGAGAGAGGTCCAGCGAATTGACTTTGATTACGCCTTTCCTGCAGCTGTTGCCGGCAACCATGTGTTTGTTGCGTCTTCGGCAGATCACACGGTACGCGCATTGAACCTGAAAACCGGAAAAGAACAATGGACCTTCTTTACCCAGGGGCCTGTTCGCCTGAGCCCTTGCGTTCACAACAACCGGGTTTATTTTGGTTCGGACGGTGGAACCGCATATTCTCTGGAGGCGTCTTCCGGAAAAGTTGTCTGGCGATTCCGTCCGGAGGTGCCGGATGAGCGGCTGATCGGGAACGGTCAGATGATCTCACGCTGGGCTTGCCGGAGCAGCGTCATGGTTCATAAGAATCGTGCCTATGTTGCGTTCGGTATGTGGGTTGATGGTGTTTTTATTTATTGCCTGGATGCGGCTACAGGCAGAATCATCTGGTGCAATGACACCTCTGGTTTGAGGTATATGACCCAGCCGCACTACGAGGGTATGGAAGGCGTATCTCCGCAGGGTTATCTCGCACTGTGCGGTAAGACGCTGGTGGTTCCATGCGGACGGGCTACTCCGGCTCTCTTTAATGATGAAACTGGAAAGTTGATTTATCACGAGGCAGAGGGGCTTTTTCCTGGTGGTGCCTGGACCATGACATGGCGCGACCTGGTCTTTACACGTTGCGAAGCACTGGGCAAACCCAGAGATGTCGTACCCGCCGAAAAGGTTTCTGTTTCCCGCGACGCGCTGATGGTTGGTCTGAATGCCCGCACAGGGAAAGAGGCCTTCCATCTGGCCGGTGGTTCATGGGGCGTTGTCTCAGATCTATGTGTCTTGAGTATTGTTGGAGCCGGAAAACTCCTGCAGGCAAAGGCCGGACAGGTAATACAGAAAGCAACGAAGGTAAAGAAACGCCGTAATACCGAAGGACACTTTGTTGATCCAGACCGGAAAGGACACGTCATCAGTGCTGTTTATGCACTGCTTCAGATTGGAAATACACTTATTTCCGGACAGAGTGGAAAGCTCGTATGCTATAAATCGGATACCCGGAAAAAAGTATGGGAGTTTTAAACCAGTGGAGATGTCCGGCATCTTGCCTTTGGCCAGAATACGTTGATTGCCTCAACAACTTCCGGTCATCTATACTGTTTCCGGACGGATGCAGCAGAATCCATGAAGGTCGGACCGTATCTTGAGACGATTAAAATAAATGATTCCGAACGGTTACTGGCAGAGCAGGTCCTGACATCCGCTGGAATTGATGGGGGATTTGCGCTGGTTCAAGGAGAAATTAACGTTGACCTTCTGGCTGCACTCGCAGAAAATTCAACCCTGCGGATTTACCAGGTTGTGGAGGCCGGACATTTGGATTCTGTCCGACATCGGCTGGATGCTGCGGGATTGTATGGAACGCGAATCACGCTGCACAAGGTCTCCCTGAATCCGCTTCCGTATATCGATTATTTTGCGGATCTTATTGTCGCAGAGGGAGACATCTGCAGAAAGATGAAAGCCGAAGAAATGTATCGTGTGCTTCGTCCGTATGGCGGTGCTGTGGTTATCTGCTGCAGTAAAAAGGAACGGTCCTCTGTAATCGCCTGGCTCGAAAAGGCTGACCTTGAGAATGTTGAGTTTGCAACCCTGGATATCGGTATCCGGGTCGTTCGGGGGGCGCCTGCCTGGTGCAGGATCATGGACCCATCCGTATGCAGATGCCGGACGTTCCTGCGCTTCTGATGAACAGCTGGCGCGGCTACCGTTTAAGGTTCAGTGGTTCGGAGGGCCTGGTCCTGGATCTTTTGTGAACCGGCATTACCGCCCCCCGGTCTCTGTTGCTGTTAATGGCCGGTTGTTTATTTCCGGCAGTCACTCGGTTATTGCGCTCAATGCGTACAATGGACGAGAACTGTGGCGCAAAAAAGTACCCAATGTCGGTCGATGGCCGGCGGCCTATCGGGGCGGCGCTGTTGCTTCGGATGAGAATTCGGTATATGCGCTGCGTAGTAAACAGTGTCTGCGTCTTGATGCTCAAACCGGTAAAACTCTTTCTGTATACGATATCCCGGAAGAACAGATTGTGATTCCAGACAGACTGGATAAACGTGTGGAAAGGTCCATTAAGAAAGGACGCGGTCCTGCGGCTCCCGGCAAATCCTGGAAACCTGGAGAACGGCATTGGGAGTATCTGGCCGTTACCACGGATGCGGTAGTGGGTACGCTCGGGCACCCTCACGTGCGCTTAAGCTGGTGGCCTATGGCCTTTCCCGCGAATTATGCGCTCTTTGCGCTGGAGAAAAAAATCGGTAAGGTCAAGTAAATTTACCAGGCTCAAAGGGCTATTGATTCCAACGCCATTGCCATTCGCGGCAACCGTGTATTTCTGATTGACGGCCTGCCTCTTCGCGGCCGAAAGCCCGGAGGATACGACAGGAAGCTTGTTCAGGCAGTGAAAAAGTCCAACGAGAAACAATCAGCGGATCATATTCAACTGGAACTGAAGGCCCTTGATCTTCGCACGGGTAAAGAGCTTTGGTCCACGGGTACGCTTTATCCTATGCACAGTTCGCTTTTTGTTAAAGATGGAGTTATCCTGTCCGCTGCGACCGCTGCCGGTGTGGGTGGTTTGAAGCCGCAGGCCGGTCGAGGGGAGTGGAGCGGCCCGATCATGGCTTTTTCTGCAAAAGACGGCGCGCTGCTCTGGAAGCGCGTTGTGCAGGCTCCCATTTCCCCTGTTCTGATTAATGAGTCAATCCACCTCGGATGGGGGTGGGCCATGAAGCTTGCTACGGGGGAGTCAGTGAAATACCGCTACCCCATGACAGGCCTGACGGTTCCTTTTATTCCAAGGAAAAGCGGGGGATGCGGCCGTCTGATCGGTTCTTCAAATCTGATGATGATCCACAGCGGATGCCTTGCCTTTTTTGATCTGACTGCATGGAGCGGTATGTATCATTATCCCAACGTGCGTGGGAGCTGCTGGATAAACACCATCCCGGCCTGCGGACTGGTGCTTGTTCCGGATGGTTCCAGCGCATGTCCCTGCACATACAGTTATAAAACATCACTCGCCCTGGCACCGTCAAACAGAAAAAATCACTGGGGAATCGCTGGAGCCATGCGGGGAGTTCCGAATAACGCACCGGTTAATCATATCTGTGTTAACTTTGGGGCACCGGGGGATCGTCCGGATCGTGATGGGAACCTGTGGTATGCTTTTCCTCGCCCTTCAACAAAAGGTCCGCGCGGTGCCGGGGGAATGGGCGGTGTATCAAAATGCAGGCTTCCCGTAACAATGGATAATAAAATAGATCCAACGCGTATATTTGCTGTCAATCCTGATCGTGTGCAGATCAGAGATTTCCGAAGGCCCTGGCTCTATACCTGCGGGTTGAGCGGTAATGCAACGATCCGGATTCAGACTGACTGCACAGGAAAAGAGAGTCGAACATACCGCATAACCCTTTACTTCAACGAGCCTGAAACCGATGATACGCTTCGAGTGTTCAGTGTAAGTCTGCAGGGAGAAAAAGTAATGAATCACCTCAATATTGCCAGCGAAACCGGCGGGCCGAATCGTGCACTGATTAAACGTTTTACAGTCAAAGCTGAAAAGGAAGTTATACTGAACTTGCATTCTTTGAATACCAGGACTTCTTCCGTTCCAATACTGTCTGCACTCGAACTGGAGATAATAACCGATTCTTCAGTGCCGACGTCAACCGATTAACAACTCCCCTTTACCATTAAATACACTCCTGATATTGTCAGAATTGCATAGTATTTAGTTATATATGCGTAGATATGGCTAAAATGTCCGGTATTATTCATTTAAGAGTCAGTGATGGTAATGATGGTAATTTTAATAATTTCTTTCAGGAGCCAGGCATGAAATATCCGGATATACCTAATTTTAAAAAATTGTGCGCAGATTTAGTTACCTATGCAAATCTCAAGACTGAATACAAAGCAGACGGTGTTCAAAAGGAGCTGGATGACGCAAAGGCCCAGCTGGAACAGAGCATGGCGAATATTAAAAAACTGAATGCAGATCCGGAGTTTCAGAAAATCGAACCGGATGATCTTGAATCCATTCGCAAACTGCGTCCGGACGGCAAAAGAAAGATATGGGACCGTATACCTGAGAAGGAATTCAAAAGTCGTCTTCGAGGCGCTTTTATCGGAAGGTCTGCAGGCTGTACGCTGGGCTCCATTGTTGAATTCTGGCCGGTTGAAAAAATGGAGGCATGGGCGCGCAAGATTGGTCAGCAGTTTCCGCCAGTAGAATACTGGATAGATCATCCGGAACCGGGACGGCTTCGTTATGATACATCCCCATGTCGAGTGTATACCCAGGGTGAGATGGATGGTATCCCGGTAGACGATGATCTTGCCTACACACACCTGGGGTTGCTGATCCTCGAAGAGTACGGTCCGGATTTCACAGTTGAAGACGTTGGCAAGGCCTGGGTGAAATACCTGCCCCTGGCATGCACTGCTGAACGGGTTGCATTGGATAATCTGAAAGCCGCTGTAGGTGCTGACACTGCTGGTGAAAAAGACAATCCTTACGTCCAGTGGATCGGTGCGGACATTCGGTCAGATCCATGGGCGTATCTGGCACCCGGATGGCCTGAAAAGGCTGCGGAATTTGCATACAGAGATGCGTATATCAGTCACCGGCGGAACGGTATTTACGGAGAGATGTATTTTTCCGCTGTAATATCTGCAGCCTTTACTATGGATGATCCCATGGACGCGCTGTATGCCGGTCTGGAAGAAATTCCCGCAAACTGCATGACAGCAGAGGGTGTCCGCTGGGCTCTGGATAAGAAAGACGAAATAAAGAATTACAAAGAAGCCCGGGCAGCCGTGGATGAGGAATTCAAGGGCATGGACGGTGTGCATACCATCAACAATGCCTGTTTGACAATCTGGGGAATTCAAATCGGCGGCAGAAACTTGACCAGGGTGATCTCCGAAACCGTTGCCATGGGCCTGGACAACGACTGCACAGCAGCGACTGCCGGCAGTATTGTGGGTGCTGTGATCGGAATGGAAAACATTCCTTTTCACTGGTACGAGAAGTTCGGAAATAAGGTCAGATCCTATTTGATTGGGAATGAGCTTTTTGATCTGGATGACCTGATGGAGCGGTTTGAAAAACAGGCAAACAGAGTCTTTGAAACTCAATAAGGATGCCAACAATGAACGCCAGAGAAAATGCCCTGGAAATTATACGATTTGGAAAACCTGAGCGGGTGGTAAGCGGAGTGCCAACCTATGGAATCTGCTACCATGGTATGAATCATGAAGGATTTAAAGGCGGCGGACATCATCTTCCCGTGGGATCCACCTGGACTGATATCTGGGGGACGCGGTGGGAGCGGGAGCATGACGGAGTCATGGGTTTTCCCAAAGGAAACCCGCTGGCGGATCTGCCCAGTGCACTCAAAACGTTTGAGTGGCCGGATCCGGATGATGAACGGATCTGCAAAAAAATCTATGAAGGGCTGGAGGCAAGAGAGGGTGACGATTCATTTCTCTTTGGATCCCATCGGGATACGCTGTGGGAAAAGTCCTATATGCTGGTGGGTATGGAAAATATAATGTGTTACTTTTATACGGAACCGGAAGCAGTTCGGGAAGTTTTGCACCGGATCATGGATTTCCAGCTCGGAATTGCAAGGCACTATCTCAAGGCCGGCATTGAGGGCGCCGGCCTTGGAGATGACCTGGGAACGCAGAACGGACTGCTCTTGTCTCCGGAGATAATCCACGAGTTTCTGGAGCCTGAGTACCGTCGTCTGTTTGACCTGTATACATCACGCGATCTGCTGATTACCTTTCATTCCTGTGGTCACATTGAGCCGGTACTGGACTTTTTCATGGACCTGGGGGTGGATGTGCTCAATCCCGTTCAGGCAACTGCGAATGACCTTGAAACGGTTCGTCAGAAAACCATGGGCCGGATGGCGCTCAATGGTGCGGTGAGCACAGCCATTATCATGGATGGACCGTCAGAAGTGATTCGTGAAGAAGTCCGGCGATGCATTCATCTGCTGGGCAGGAACGGAGGCTATTTCTGTCGTTCAGACCAGGGCATGCCCTTTCCGGAAGAACATGTTGAGGCATTCAATCAGGCGCTTGAGGATTTCGGCACTTATCCGCTCTCTGCATGATTCTACTTGCGTGAATGAGAAGGTCTTTTTGCTGTCTTGCTGTCTCGAAGCCCCAGAATAATTATTTTTTTGGCTCCATTAAAATCCTGTCGGCGTAGACAGGATTCGAGACGTTTTTGACGTTCAATCGGCCAGAATTTATCCACATTTATTCCAGCCGAACGATACTTCTGCAGCATGCGATTTAACACATCTATACGCTGTTTTACGCCTCCTGGAATATTCTTATATAGGTCTTCAGATTTTATTTGTTTACGTACCGGAGGTGTTATTCTGGGCCCTGTGAAATGAATCGGTGGGCGATCTCTCCATATCGGCTTTGGGGAAGGATCTTCTTTGGATACTTCCATGCAAAGCACTGTCCAGAGTGGTAGAACAAGCAAGCCCCCAGTCACAGCAGCCGCGCGATAACCGCAAAACCGGAAGATGTCGGAGAATATAAGGATGAGAAATCCTGCCAATCCGGAAACAAGGTAAAGAAAACCTGCTGCCGGAGTAGGATGGGTGAACGGCACGGGTTTTGGCTTAATCGTATTTCTGAAGAGACCGATGCCGTTTTTTTGTACGATGGTTTGAAATCCCCTCGGCACAGGCAGTTCTCGTATTGCGGCAGCCGGAAGCGGATGGGCAGGGGGAGGATGATCAGACATTTCACTCGTATGGTGCGAAGAATGTGGATTTACCCGTAATACAAAGTCGGATTCCATTATGGATGCCGGCCGTTTGTATGATATGACCTCTGCGAGCATGCCGCCGGATGTTCTGGCTCCGGTAATTGCTGTCACCAGGCTTGCCTGCGCGCCGGATGAATAGACAATAGCACCCGGGCTGAAATACATTTTGTTTTTCTCAAGAAAAGCGGCCAGTCTTCGTTTATTTGAAGTCTGAGGGCCTGGGTGGAGCATTCGCTGAATGGACGTGTCCTGATATTGAATATTCTTTGCGGAGAGGAGTCCAGAATTCAGGGTGGGTTGAAATGTCAGGTTGATGAAAATCAGAATAATTACAAAGACTTCGATGGGCACACGGTTGTTGATTTTGCGGTTTATAAGAAGGATCAGGGACGCCCCGCCGCAGCCTGCCAGGCATGCATACGGCAGGTAGCTGTTGAATCCCCAGAAACGATGCGCATAATGCAGCGGAAAGAATATAACAAAAGAGAGCAGCAGCGCAGGAAAGAAGAAGGCATTCTCAGCCTGTTTCACATCTTTCTTTTTCAGGTAACAAACGCCTTTGATGGTCAAAATTATGAAGCCTGAAGCACATAGAAAAACAAGAATCAGTGCGATGTGAAAGCGTTGGAGCTGAAGTATGCCACTCATAGGCTGAATCGCTTTGGAATGTTTTGCCACGTGATAAACCCAGGGAGCTGCCCCTGCTGCGACAGCAACACCGATGGGAAGTGCGCGCCTGAGAAGTCTGTACGGACAGCAGATGGAAACGGCAATGATTGCGATTACTGCTGTAAACCCGGTCCCATGCGAAAGGCATGCGAACAGACACAATACAAACGTAAGTATGAAACGATCCCGTTTATACGACAACAGCGCACCAAGCCCAAGGCAAAGAGCAACGGCATTGGCCGTGTGAGCTGCCTGATTAAAGAACCACGCCCCGGACCCGGCAAGAAAGCTTAGCGCAATCAGTGCTGCAGAATCGCTTTCGCAGTCACGGACCAGAAGCCATGTGAGCAGAAATGAAAGCGGCACCATCAGCCAACTTAATGCTGTAATATATGCCCATGGTATTATCCCGAGCACTGTATTCAGCAGATATCCAAGTGTATGGATAAACGGCATATATATGTGAGGTCTGCCGGATGGTGCAAATGACCAGTAATCCGTAAGTACCAGCCCCTTGGCGTCTGAAAAAGAGCGGACTACAGACATGTGATAATAGACGTCACTGAAATGCGGGTAGAGCGAGGTGAAGTTCAGAATGCTGAATAAAAACAAAAAGGTCAGCAGAAAGAGACTGCAATGTAAATAGATCTTTGATGAATTCGTTTGCACTCGATAAATTATGTCCTTTGGCAACATAAAATCAATTATTTCTTTTTACAAAACTGCCGATATGAACAATGGGAAGAAATAGGAGGTTTTGTATGAAGATACATGAAGACAATATATATGATAAAAAAATCCGCGATAATTCTCTGAAACCGTATCGTGTTAAACCCGCACACAGCGCTGACGGGATACGTCCAGTAAGCAGCGAGTCACAACGCCGCCGGAAATGGAATGGTAATGAATATGAACGGAATAGAAAAAATGAGAATGCCGAGGTTGCCGATGACTTTCATTCCATGGAAGAACAGGTCATAGAAGCGAACCGCATCCTTGAAGAGAACAACAGCAATCTACGAATGTGTATTTTTCGTGACAACGAAGCGATCTGTCTGGATGTGGTCCGTCTAACGGAAAAAGGCCACAGCATCTTGACCGATCTTTGCGTAAAAGACATTACTCACGAAAAACTCCTTTCCTGGCTTACGAAGATACATGATCTGGAGGGAATTGTTGTGGACCGGCAGGCGTAATTTGAGTTTACGGTTTCTTTTTCTGGTTAACCAATATGATATAGATGCTGTTTTGACGTAACCGTAACTCTTCGTTCTGTGTAAGGAATATGTCCGGACTGTTCAGGATGTCCTGAGCGGCCTGGTAATGGGCTCGAACAATTTCAACGCCAGGGCTGGCAATGTCTGATGTTTTTAGTTTGAGAAGTTTCACAGCCAGTCTCTCTGCAATGGGACGAAGAGGCCGTAATTTATCGTTGTCGCTAATTTGCAGAGTCTTTGTCCATGCGGTACAAATGCTGTTTACTACTTCCTCGGTGTTATCCGTGTTCAGGATAAAGGATTCGATTTCCGTTATATCAGGAGGTGTTTCCAGGTGAAGGTACCAGTTGAGAAGAGTTAGTTTTTTGCGGTCATCCTCTGGAAAGAGCGTAATAAGGTCTTCTTTAAATTTCAGAAACGTCAGCCTGAATTCTTATGCCGGCAGCTCTGTGTTGGGTACCTCCTCTGAGAACCGTCGCATATCTGACGTTATTTCACGAATTCGACGCATTTGATATTCGGATAAGTCTATATCTGCATTTTGAATATACTCCGGCAGAAATCGTTCCAGGACTTGTTCGTTACGGAATAGGTTCTCAATGTCATCTATTCTCAGTATTTTCTGTAGCTGGAGAAGACGTGGAAGGTGCTTAACCATTCGGGCAACAATTTTGGGGCTCCACTTTCCGTTTTCGTTGAGATCGTTTTCGTAGACCGCTTGCGCGATATCCTTCCAGTCAACCGTTGATAAGAGGGTTTTTAACTCCGTCTGATCATCCAGATTCTTTTTGTCATTTTTGATGTTCGCGGATGACGGTTTCTTTTTCTTGTCGAGCGCTGCTTTCAAAAACGAAAGCTGGTCTTGAAGCTTTTGGTGGTCTTTCAGCTGATTTTTCATCAAGCGAACCTTTTCTTTTAGTTTGCGGTTGCTTTCCAGTGCCACTGTAAGCCTTGTTGTTGCCTTGAGTGATTGGATGTTGTTCTGTTGACTGCCTTGCGACACATTGCCTGGTAAATGTCTTTGGGATTGATTCCTGTTCTCTGTTCGCTGTAAAGGCGGTTTGGAAAAATGGCGGGTTGCCGGAACTGCGATCCCGACGGACGCCACTGCCGTGACGATTACGATTGTATAGACCTTGACATTGTTCCAGAATAGGGTTTTCACTGTATTCTCCAGTAAAAGATTGGCTGTATGGAGCTGGCTGCCTGCGGATGCGGAATGCAGGCTGCGTGTCAGCGCAGTTGAGAGATGGGCAGGAAGGTCTGCCTCAACACAGGTTTGACTTACTGCAGCAGCAAATCCACCATGCGTTGCCGTTATTCCCTTTTTCCCGAGCTTGTGACGTAGACGTGAGATGCCTCTGGACAATCTGCTGTGTACAGTCCCTTCGGGAAGATTGAGAATCCTGGCAATTTCCCGCCGTGGTAGATTTTCCATTAGACTCAGGATAAGAGGATCCTGATATGTATTCGGCAAAAAACGTATGATTTCGTCAATTTCTTTTCGAATTTCATCCTTTGTCATGTTATTGTTTGCGGATGAGGGGGTGTTTCTCAATTCAGCCTCTTTACGGTTTTGTCGTTTAATTTTCTTCAAAACATCCCGGGAAATAAAATCTGCTGCACGGTACAGCCAGCTTGACATAATGGTGGTCTTTCCAAACTGACGGTGCTTTCTCAAAAGCAACAGGAATGTTGTTTGCGTAGCGTCTTCTGCGTCCGCAGGATTACGCAGAATTCGAAGGCATACATTGTAGACCATTTTGCCGTGTTTTTTGTAGGCATCGGCAATAACAGTAGTTTTTCCGTTTCGTAGTTGTTGAACAATTTCGTTGTCATGCATTCGATGATTTTCTCGTCATTGTAGTGTTTTTTGGGCCTGTAGCTTACACTGCACATGATATCTTCTGTTTTTCCGTTTGCAAGTAGTTTGGTCAGTTTTATTTGTTTCGACGTTCTTTGGCTTAGTAATTTCTTTTCAAAAATCAGCGGTGATGTTATTTCTTTATCATCCAAACGAACGATAAGGTCACCTTTGGTGAGTTTATTTCGAAGATTTTCAACTATATGAGATACAATAATTCCGTATGTGGCGTTGTATTTTATAGCGGTTTCAGCATCAAGAGAAGAAATTTCTACGCCCAACCAGGGGATATTCAAATTGTCGGCATACGTATTGATATCGTCAATTTTAAGTAACTGTTCAAGGGTTGATCGTAGTGTTTTACCATCAGCGTATTTTCTTGTCTGCAGAGTAAAAAGACATTTTCTCAGTATTCCAGGATGTTTATTTTCCAACAGCATAATGAATCCCAACGAAGCTGCGTAAACATCAAATTCAGAATTATTCTTTTTCGTGAAATTAGACCAGGAAAAAATGTCTGATCTGACTCTGTCAAAGGATTTAAGAGGTTGTGATGTATC
>CAZGEP010000037.1:0-32069 GCA_964524955.1 uncultured Planctomycetota bacterium
CTGGAGTTCACTGTGCTCTTCCGATCTAGGGCTGAAACAATTCCAAGGCGATTTTCTTAGGAAGACCGCATTCATCCAGTTTCAGATGCGGGCCAATAACAATTACTGAACGTGCGGAGTAATCCACGCGTTTTCCCAATAAGTTTTCTCTGAAACGTCCCTGTTTACCCTTGATCATTTCTGTCAAAGACTTAAGCGGACGGTTTCCGGTTCCAAGAACTGGACGCTTGCATCTGGAATTATCAAAAAGCGCATCAACGGCCTGTTGAAGCATTCGTTTTTCGTTACGGATAATGACTTCGGGTGCGTTCAGATCAAGTAGTTTTTTCAAGCGGTTGTTTCGGTTTATCAGGCGTCTGTACAAGTCATTCAGGTCGGATGTTGCAAACGTACCGCTTTCCAAAGGAACCAGCGGACGCAGTTCAGGAGGAATAACCGGCACTACGTCAAATATCATCCATTCAGGCTTGTTATCGGTTCCTCGCATGCTTTCAAGAATCCGCAATCGTTTCTGCAGATCCGCCCGCCCCTGTTTGGAATTGCTATTCTTAAACTTCTCTTTCAATTCCTGGCAGAGCTGATCCATATCCAATTTGCTCAACAGATCGCGGACGGGTTCTGCCCCCATTCCAGCCTTCACTTTATCACCGTATTTTTCACGGATCTCTATTAGCTCATCTTCATCAAGCACATCACACTTGGCAACGTCCATGATATCATCAGAAACATCTGTAACAATGTACCTCTGATAGTAGATAATTTTTTGGAGGTCGGCTGTTTTCAGCCCAAGCAACGTTCCGATTCGTGACGGCGGAGCCTTAAAAAACCAAATATGCACAACCGGCGCCGCAAGATTAATATGCCCCATACGGCTTCGGCGAACCTTGGACGTGGTTATTTTTACACCGCATTTATCACAGATGATATCTTTGTACTTTATTCCTCGGTATTTTCCGCAAAAACATTCATAATCCTTTTCCGGTCCAAATATCTTTTCGCAGAAAAGTCCGTCTTTTTCCGGACGATACGTCCGGTAATTAATGGTCTCCGGTTTCTTGACTTCACCGTATGACCAGCTTCGTATATCGTTCGGTGAACAAAGTTGAATGGATACGTGTTTGTAATCGTTATATCTTAACCAACCTTTGCCAGTCATATATCATCATCTCCTAAAAATAGAGATTATTTATGCAGTTTAAGATTCAGGCCAAGGCCCTTGATTTCGTTTTTCAGTACTTCAACAGAAACCGGGGTTCCCGGTCGCAAACTCTCGTCACCCTTGATAATAGACTCATATATTTTGGTCCGGCCCTCAACGTCATCGCTCTTGACAGTCAAAAGTTCCTGAAGTATGTTGGCGACACCATACGCTTCCAGACTCCACACTTCCATTTCACCAAATCGCTGTCCGCCCATTCGAGCCTTACCACCAAGCGGCTGCTGTGTAATTAATGAATACGGGCCGGTAGAACGCGCGTGAATCTTGTCTTTGACCAAGTGATGCAGTTTCATGATATACATGGACCCGACAGCGCATTTCTGATCCAACGGTTCGCCTGTCCTCCCATCATAAATATGTGTATTGCCACTCTCAGGCAGTTTCGCTTCACGGAGCAAATCGCGAATTTCTTCTTCAACCGCCCCATCAAATACCGGTGTGACAACCCGAATATTCAGTTTGGACGCTGCCCAACCGATATGGGTTTCGAGAATCTGCCCCAGATTCATACGCGAAGGCACACCCAGCGGATTCAAGATGATATCCAGCGGTGTGCCGTCTTTTAGATACGGCATATCCTCTTCGGGCAGGACTTTGCTGATAACACCCTTATTGCCATGACGCCCGGCCAATTTATCGCCGATCGCTAATTTATATTTCTTGGCCACGTAAACCTTGACCAGTTCCAAAACGCCGGTCGGAAGTTCATCCCCACGCATCAAATTGTCAATTTTTCGGTTCATCTCGCGATCCAGTCGCGCGATTTCCTTGTCAAAATGCAGACAGGCATTGGCAAGTTTACGCTGCTCTGCGGCAGAAATATCAAAATGATTCCAGTCAATCCGATTTTCAAAGAGCATCATTGCATCACGATCTTCTTCATCGAATTGAACCTTCTTCTTGGTCTCTTTATTCTTGAGTGATTTACCGGTAATTTCAACGACTTCGCGAATTTTTGACCGAACCACATTCCGAATCTTCTTCCGAAAATTGGACCGCAAATTCTTGGTCTGTCGCTTAATCTCTTCTTTTTCTTTCTTGCTCAAATTGGTCTTTCGGGAAAACCGTTTTACATCAATAATAACGCCCTCAATTCCAGGAGGCACTTCCAGACTGTCGTTTCTGACGTCTTCACCGGCACGTCCGAAAATTGCGTGAAGCAGTTTTTCCTCAGAGGACAATTCTGTTTTGGTCTTGGGAGCTACTTTTCCGACCAGAATGTCTCCGGGCTTGATAAACGTACCCACACGAATCAGTCCATCTTCATCGAGATTCTTGAGTTTATCTTCGGCAACATTCGGGATGTCCCGGGTAATCTCCTCCTTGCCGAGCTTAGTCTCCCGAATTTCCACCTCAAATTCTTCGATGTGCACCGATGAAAATTCATCGTCTTTAATCAGGCGTTCAC
Source organism: uncultured Planctomycetota bacterium (assembly GCA_964524955.1). Lineage (GTDB taxonomy): Bacteria > Planctomycetota > CAZGEP01 > CAZGEP01 > CAZGEP01 > CAZGEP01. Next base: position 2,628 of record CAZGEP010000037.1, read on the forward strand.
TGACAATAATCGCATCTTCAAAATTCGCGCCCTGCCACGAGAGGAACCCGACAAGCACATTACGGCCCAACGCCAGTTCTCCATTTGAGGTCGCAGGGCCATCCGCAATAATATCTCCTGATTTGACCTTGTCGCCGACACGTACAATCGGTCGCTGATTCATACAGGGGTTCGCTGTTCCGTTGAGCTTGCGGTTCTTTTTCAATGCGTATTCTATCCCGTTAACAACAATGGTCGTGGCATCCACATAATCCACGGTACCATTGTTTTCCGCTTTGACGACCATTCCCGAGTTGGCAGCCACCTTGTGTTCCACACCAGTCGCAACCAACGGGGGTTCCGTCTTGATCAGCGGAACTGCCTGGCGCTGCATATTCGCACCCATCAGTGCACGGTTGGCGTCATCATGTTCCAGAAAAGGAATCAGGCTGGCCGCAATTCCCACCAACTGTTTGGTGGACACATCCAAATAATCCACTTCTTCGGGTTTAATAATCACATAATCGCCTTTGTGTCGGGCGATAATTTCCTTCTGATTGATTTTGTTGTTTTTATCTCTGGCAACATCTGCCTGCGCGATTCGGTATTCCTGCTCCACATCCGCCATTAGATATTCGATCTCATCGGTCACCTTTCCGTTCTTAACTTTCTGATAGGGTGTTACCAGGAATCCATAATCATTAAAACTGGCATAGATGCTTAAATAAACAATCAGCCCGATGTTGCTGCCTTCGGGTGTTTCAATCGGGCAGATCCTTCCATAATGCGACGGATGAACATCACGTACTTCAAAGCTAGCCCGCTTTCTGTTCAACCCACCCGGTCCAAGCGCGCTTAAGCGTCGCTCATGACATAGCTGAGAGAGTGAATTACTCTGATCTGCCACCTGTGACAGTTCTCCGCGAGAAAAGAAATAAGAAATAGCAACAGCGACGGCCTGAGAATTTACAAGGGTTCGGGGCGTTATCTGTTTGGGATCCGTTGTGCTCAGCCGATCCTGTACCGTTCGTTTCAGTTTATAAAGTCCCCTTCTCAATTCATCACCGACCAAATCTTTGATGGTCCGAATCCGACGGTTAGCCAGATGATCGATGTCGTCAGTCTGCCCCCGGTTCGCCCGAATATCCACCAGGTATCTGTATACGTCTATAATGTCCTGCTCGTCAAGGATAAACTGGTTTTTATCTCGGTTTTTGCCGAACTTCCGGTTAATACGAAATCTGCCGATCGGTCCAAAGTTATAACGGCTCTCATCAAGAAATCTCTCCTTGAAGAATTCTTCTGCACGATCTTCCTGCGCAGGAGCACCCGGTCTGAGTTTCTGATAGATAAGCAACAGACTTTCCTGTCGATTTCTGGCTTTGTCACGCATTACCGTGTTGAGAATGAGCGGATCTTCCACTTTCTGAATAACCGGAATGGTCGACGCCTTCACTACGGTAATCAATTCAATGTTTTTCTCAGTGATGGTTTCACCAACTTTAAGAACGATCTCTCCGGTTTCTTTATCTACAACATCTCCGGCAATAACAGCTCCTACAGCGCCTTTTAGAGCAGCTGCATTGTTCTTAATTTCCGTAACATCATAAAATGCTCGCAGAATCTGTTCATCGGTTTCATATTTATCCGAGAATGCTCTGAGAAAAGCGGTGGCGGATATCTTACTACTCTTATCTATCTTTGCGTTCAGGTCTCCCCTGGCACCCGTTTCAATAATTACCCAGCTTCCACGCTCAGGAATAATCCGGCAAGATTGAATGCGTTTCTTCCCTGCGGAAGTACTCTCTGAAAAATCGACTCCGGGAGAACGCTGTATCTGTGTAACAATAATTCTTTCGGCTCCATTTACGATAAAAAGCCCATCATCAACCATCAGAGGAACATCACAGAGATATACATCTTCTTCAATCGGTTCATTGGCATTGATCCGAAGCTTAAGTTTCAATGGTGCAGCATAGCTAAGCTTCAAATCCCTACATTCATCAGGAGAATGACGAGGTTCACCAAGTTCATAATAAATGTAATCGACAGAAATGGATTGATCGTAACTGGAAACAGGAAATATTTCTTTAAAAATGCCGTGCATAGAATCCGATGTCCTTTTGGACGGCATTAAATCGGCCTGAAGCAGCTCTTCGTAAGATTTCCGTTGAATTTCAATCAGATTACTGATGTCCTTCGCGTCTTTAATTGCGCCGAAGTTTCTTATATTCATATCCGTTTTCCTCTAAAACAGAATTCGTAACGAAACAAAAACACGGCGAACCCGCTCGTGCGGTCTCTAACCGTTAGCGGTTCGCCGTATTTGCTGCAATGATTCCCAGAGACTGGAAAAAGTGTTTATGTTCTGCAATACTGTCTATTATTCTGGGATCCTGTAATAAATTTATTTCAGTTCAACCTTGGCGCCGGCTTCTTCAAGCTGTTTCTTCAACTCTTCGGCCTCTTCCTTGGGCACAGCTTCCTTGATGGGTTTCGGAGCACTGTCTACCAGATCCTTGGCTTCTTTCAAGCCGAGGGATGTTGCAGCCCGTACCGCCTTGATTACCTGAATCTTTTTATCTCCGACATCAGCGAGCACAACGTCGAACTCGGATTTCTCTTCCACTTCTTCTCCGCCGCCCGCACCACCGGCACCGGGCATTGCTCCAACCATGGCTACGCCGCCGCTGGCAGCTTCAATACCATGAACGTCTTTGAGATAATCACAAAGTTCCTGGGCCTTGAGAACGGTCAGTTCAACAATCTTGTCGCCGATCTCTTTCACGTCCGGAGACCAGTCTTTCGTCTGTTCTTCAGCACCTGTGTTTTTTTCTTCTTCAGCCATCACTCTCTCCAAAAAAACTGTAGTAAAATTAATCTAAAACTTTTTATTTATTTTAACGCCGCATGGCATCAGGCAGCGTCGTTTTCTTCTTCCCTGCCTTCATCGGCCCTGGATTCCACAGCACCCGCAACGCGACCGGCCGGTCCCTTAATCGCTGCTGATACTCTGCTGCCCGGTCCCTTGATCATGCCGGCGATTCTGGACAACAATTCTTCTCTGCTCGGCAGCTTCGCAAGTGTTTCAGTGTCATCCTTATCCAGTGCCGTTCCTTCAACATAGCTGAATCGGACGTCCCCTTTTTTAAATTCTTTTTTGAAATCCACCAACACCTTGATCGCTGAAATAGCATCTTCAGCCACAATCATGGACAACGGCCCCGAAGCATATTCTTTGAGTCCGTTCATTCCCAACTCATCAAACGCGATTTTGATAATATTATTCTTTATAACAGAAAGATCCGCACCGGCATCGTACAGCCGATTTCGAAGTTCATTCATTTCCGCAACAGTCAGGTGATGGTAATTGTAAAAAACTGCGGAATTAATGTCTTTAAGTTTGTCCGCCAGATTCTGATAGATCAGTTTATTAATATTACTCGGCATTTTCTCTTAACCCTCAACGAATTCAGACCGCAACGCGTATTCCCGGCCCCATGGTTGTGCTAATAACTGTTTTCAGAACAAACGGATCCTTGACCGTAGACGGTTTGTTGCTGACAATGAAGTTGGTGAACGCCTTGGCGTTTTCAACCAAATCCTCGTTTGAAAAACTGATGCGACCGATGGAAATGTGTACATTACCGCCGTCGTCATTTCTGTATTCCGATTTACCGGCGACAAATTCCTTGACAACATTTTCGATATCCTGGGTCACCGTTCCACTCTTGGGTGACGGCATTTTTCCCTGCGGCCCCAGTGTTTTACCAAGCTTACCGACCTTTCGCATCATGGGAGGCGTTGTAATCACAACATCAAAATCCATCCAGCCCTTCTGGATTTTTTCAATTAACTCGCCCCCCCCCGCTTCGGTTGCACCGCTGCTTTTCGCCTTTTCAATATCATCTCCCTCTACAATGGCAATGACCTTTACACTCTTTCCCGTACCCTTGGGAAATGAAAAGGCCCCTCGCATAAGCTGTTCCGGTTTTTTGGGATTGATTTTCAGATCCATCACCAGATCAACAGATTCATCGAACTTGGCTTTTTTCAGGGATTTGAGAATGCCGATGGCTTCCTCAATGCTGTATATGTTATCAACATCGACTTTCTTCACATTTTCATTATGGCGTTTACTGCACCGTTTCATCAGGACACTCCATGTTTAGACAATTTCAATACCCATGCTTCTCGCGGTTCCGGCAATGATTCTCTCTGCCATTTCGATATCTCTCGCATTCAGATCCTCAATCTTCGTCTCCGCGATCTGCCGAAGTTTGGTCTTGTCAATACTGCCGACTTTTTCCTTGTTCGGCACTCCTGAACCTTGTGCGATCTCTGCAGCCATTTTCAGCAACACAGCTGCCGGGGGCGATTTGATAATAAAGTCAAAGCTTCTGTCCGCGTATACCGTAACAACCACCGGAAGTTTAATTCCAGCGGATTCCTTGGTTTTATCGTTAAACTGTTTAACAAACTCGCCGATATTGACTCCATGCTGACTCAATGCCGGTCCTACAGGAGGTGCAGGATTAGCCTGCGCACCTGTTACCTGAAGTTTTATCTGAGCCTTAATTTCTTTTTTCTTTTTCGCCATTAAAGTAAACCTCTATACTCTCTCTACTTGCCAATATTCAAGTTCTACGGGGGTTGATCTTCCAAAAATGGAAAGATTGATACGCAGAATTCCTTTTTCCGGAAAAATTTCGTCCACCACGCCGTCGTAACTCTCAAAAGGACCCTCCTTGACCTTAACGGTCTCGCCTTCATCGAATTCAATCTTGGGCTTGGGTTTTTCCTTCTGAAGTTCCATATCTTCAAGGATCCGCTGCACCTCAATTTCACCAAGCGGAGTAGGATTTTTTCTGTCCGGCCCTACAAAACCGCTGATTCCGGGAACATCGTTGATAATGAACCACGTTCTCTCGTTTAATTCCACTTCAACAAGAATATATCCAGCAAATATCTTACGGGAAGCTACACGCTTCTTGCCGCCCTTGATTTCAGAGACACGTTCAACCGGAATCAGAATACGACCGAAATCATCCTTGCAGTCAGAATTTTCGAGTTTTTCCTCGATCTTCTGCTTGGCAAATTCTTCCCGCTCAGACTGCACTCTAATCGCATACCATTTCTTAGCCATATTCTATTCTTATAAAATAACGGGTAACAGTATATATTGCCAGATCAAATCCATAATAAACACACAAACACTGATCACAACCATGGCTGTAATCACAACAAAAGATGACCGCCACAACTCAGTGCGAATGGAAAACGGTTTGTATTCGGGCCATGTAACCTTACGCAGTTCCCCTTCCACCTCCACCAGAAAATCAACAACTTTCTTGTTGTAGAATAAAAGGTAGCCGGTCAGCGGAAACGTCACAGCAAAAAAAACCGCTCCGAGAACATGACCCAACGTCAACTTAAATCCGGCGACTTCAACCAACTCCCTAAGTATAAAAAACTCATAAATACCATTACTGATATAAAGGAATAATAATGAAATCGCAACCAGAAGGCTGACTCTTGCAATTACGCCTTGATTTTTCTTATACATAAATCTCGCATCAAAAAGTAACAGGCCTGGGAGGAGTCGAACCCCCAACCGCTTGATTTGGAATCAAGTGCTCTGCCAGTTGAGCTACAGACCTATTTATTTTTTCTTCTGTTCTTTATGTTCCTGATGTTTCCTGCAAAAACGACAGTATTTCTTGAGACTCAGCTTGCTGCCGTTTTTCAACTCCCTGGTCGTTGTATAATTCTTTTGCTTGCAGTCTGTACACTGCAAAACAACAATATCTCTCATAGTTCTATCCCGATTAAGCAATCACCTTGGTTACAACACCGGAACCGACTGTCATGCCGCCTTCCCTGATAGCAAAACGGACATTTTCTTCCATCGCAATCGGTACATACAATTTAACTTTAACAGACAAGTTATCGCCGGGCATAGCCATCTCAGCTCCACCGAGCAGATCGACACTGCCGGTTACGTCAGTCGTCCGGAAATAAAACTGCGGTTTATAGCCGTTAAAGAATGGGGAGTGACGTCCACCTTCTTCTTTCTTAAGCACGTACACTTCAGCTTCGAATTCCGTATGCGGGGTAATGGAACCGGGTTTGGCAATTACCATACCTCTTTTCAGCTGTTCTTTCTCAACACCCCGAAGAAGAATACCCACGTTATCACCGGCACGGCCTTCATCCAGTTCCTTGCGGAACATTTCCACGCCTGTACAGGTACTCTTCATTGGCTCGTCAATCAGCCCGACGATATCCACTGCATCTCCCACATTGATAACACCCCGCTCCACACGACCGGTACCAACGGTACCGCGGCCCTTAATACTGAAGACGTCTTCCACCGGCATCAGAAAATCTTTGTCCACATCGCGGGTAGGTTCCGGGATATAGGAATCCATGGCTTCAACCAGTTCGAGGATGGGCTTGTATACCTCATCAGCAGGATCTTCACTGTCAGATTCCATCGCCTTGAGTGCTGATCCCATAATAATCGGAACATCATCTCCCGGGAAATCGTATTCACTCAATAGCTCTCGAAGTTCAACTTCAACCAGTTCAAGCAGTTCAGGATCGTCCACCATATCGCATTTATTCATAAAAACAATAATACAGGGAACGTTCACCTGACGGGCGAGCAGCAGGTGCTCTCGGGTCTGGGGCATGGCACCATCGGCAGCACTTACGACCAGAACCGCGCCGTCCATCTGCGCCGCACCGGTAATCATGTTTTTAACATAGTCTGCGTGCCCCGGGCAATCCACGTGCGCGTAGTGACGAGTCTCCGACTCATACTCCTGGTGCGAAACCGCAATCGTAATGCCTCTTTCCCGTTCTTCAGGAGCATTGTCGATATTAGCGAACTCAACAAACGTATTGGTGCTTCCGCCGATTTTATAAGCCAACGCCTTGGTGATCGCTGAAGTAAGGGTTGTTTTCCCGTGGTCCACGTGTCCAATGGTACCCACATTGACGTGAGGTTTTGTTCTTTGAAATTTCTCCTTCGCCATTATAAACAATCCTCCAACTGAAAAATAAAAAAATTAGTGTACTCAAAAAGCTGCTGACGGGAATTGAACCCGTGACCTCTTCCTTACCAAGGAAGTGCTCTACCGACTGAGCCACAGCAGCATAAACCGTTCAACCCTACCCCTACGGGCAAAGAAAGCAAGATTATATAAAACCCAAGTATGGTGTCAACAACTTTTTAAATAATTTTTTCAATTTTCTTTAACCACCTGATTCCGACCGTTCTCCTTGGCAATGTACAGAGCTTTGTCGGCAGCATCAATCAAAGAATTTATTCCCTTTCCCCTATTACTTACATATTCGGAAACCCCCAAACTTACAGTGATTTTTATTTTTTTCCCTTTATCGGTTCGAAAACCATGGTTTTCAATGGCCACTCGAAGCCTTTCCGCGACCGCGGCAGCATCATTCAAACCACTCCCCGGAAGAATTACCGCCATTTCCTCCCCGCCGTAGCGGTATACACTGTCCTGAATCCGAACGGTTCTGGATAGAATCCTGGCAACATCTCTTAGGATAATATCGCCGCTCAAGTGACCATAGGTATCGTTAACATTCTTAAAATGATCGATATCAATCAGAATCATTGAGAACGGCTCTCTCTTTTTCACAGAATCGGTAACGGTTTTCTTGAGAATATTGTTAAAATGCATGCGGTTATATAGCCCGGTAAGCGGATCGGTTGTGGCCCGTTTGTACAGCAATCCCTTGTGCAGCGCGACCGCGATATCGGTTTTAGACTCCTCGAGCAGATTTATGGCCCACTCCATCCGCGAATCATCCAGCTCCCGGATTCGGGTGCTGCTGTCCGCCTGCGTGACAACATCATCCTTGAATATCCGGCAAACACCAATGGGCTCTTCCTCGGCAATCAGCGGAACCGTCAGGATATGGGTATTCTTTCGGTTCTCTCCATTCTCCCCTTGGCTGGTCATGATGAAATCCTGCATCACCTTGGGACGATTCTGACTGAATGCGGTTTCTATATTTCGACCGTCCAGCCGCAAAGAACAGAAAATATCTTCCGGAGAAACCGAATCTCTACCGACTGCAGAATATTCTATGGAAAAATCACCCATCTCTTCGTTGGTATCCCGGTTTATCAGCGTTCCGTAGCGGATATTGCTGGACAAATCCCGTTTGTCGCTGCCATCACTCCGAGCCGTCATCGGCTTTAGCAGGAATGCATCCAGGTGTTGGACTTGGGACGCTGTAAAATGAATATATACCAGCAGACGGCCGTCATAGTACATATGGGAATAGAGTTCCAAACCTTCGGAACCGGACGATCCACTGCCGCGGTCAAAAAGAAAAAAACCAACTTCCCGCGCCTCAATCGCGTGCAGCAGTTCCAGCGAAACCCCTTTTATCATTGATGTAAAATCAGAACTGTTAAGCGTCAAAATGTTTTTTGACACTGAAATACGTTCATAATTCTGCAATACAGTCTTGTTTTCCTTCTGCAGGGAATCAAGCATTTTCTCCGATGAATTGACGTGTTTTCTAATTTGATCCTTGGAGCGTATCAACTTAACCGCGCAGAACCACGCTAAAAGCATTGTCACACCGGCGGCCACGCACCCACAGGAAACATATTCACTTGTTGCAAGCGGGACGGCTCGGTCACGTGCAAGTTCGATATAAAAACCGATAACAAGAAACGCTGCAGACTCGACCAGCAGAACGCCAAGAGCTGATTTGATCAGAATGGTCTTCACTCCAGCACAGCCTTTCCTGAAATCTGTTCGGCGGTCTTCTTTCCAATACCATCCACTGCAGTCAATTCATCCCAACTCTTTATTGTGCCCATTGTTCTGCGGAATCGGGATATTCGTTCCGCCTTTTTTCGTGCAATTCCGGGAAGAACCTCCATTTCCCCTGTACTGCATGAATTGATCGGCACTCGGTATTCCGGCAGAACAACGGCTACATCCTGCTGTACAACCGCCGTACGGTTCCAAAACCGGATACTGGTAGTCACCAGCAGCAGCAAGAGCATTAACAACAGTGGTCCGATAATTTCATTCTTCATGGATGGATATTTTACCAAAACGATTACGAATGTAAAGCCCCCTATATGTCTTTTATACAATTTATGTTCCACCGATTCAATTTTGACTTGACACAGCGTTCATTCGGATATAATCCACCACTTGAGCAAAATATACTTTTTTAATTTGGAGTTAGCAAATGAAGGTTGATGTGAAAGAAACTGGAGCATGTACAAAACATCTGACGTTTGAGATCCCCACAGATGAAATCAGCCAAACCAGAGAAGAGTACTTTCGGGAGGTGATAAAAGACCTTCACCTGCCGGGCTTTCGCCGCGGACGGGTTCCAAGAAGTCTTGCAGAAAAGAAATTCGGAACAAAAATTCAGGAAGAAATTAAAAATGAACTGATCAATAAATCCATCAGCGACGCCTATGAAAAACACAACATACGGGCGTTGGGAAACCCGGATATCCAGAACACAAAATTCACTCCGGATGCCCCCATGACATTTGAGCTGGACACCGAAGTGGAACCGGAATTTGAACTGCCGGATTTTAGAAAGTTCGAAATCACCAAGCCCAGGCCAGATGTAACCGATGATGAGGTCACCCGTACCGTTGAAAGCATCCGTCAGCGGCTGGCCCAGTACAAACCTGTGGAAGACCGCACCGCCCAGGATGATGATTTTATTGAAGGCGAGGCCGTCTTGATTAAAGATGGTGCCGATGCCAACAAATTTCCCGTTTACACGCAAGTCTCCTTGGACAAACTCAATAACAGCTATACCATCATCAAGGGCAAAGACAAACTCAAAGGCGCGAACAAGGGCGATACAATTGAACTGCGTATCGAATTACCCGACAACCACCAGTTCGCAGATATTGAAGGCACCGAAGTTGACTGCACCCTTTCCGTCAATTCGATTGTCTCTGTGGAGTTGCCTGATCTGGATGATGAATTCGCCGCCAGAATAGGTTTAAAAACCATTGATGAATTCAAGGAAAATATTCAAAAACGACTGTTGTCGGAAAAAGAAAGCGCAACGGAAAGCAAAGTAGAAGACGACATCATCACTAAGCTTGTCGAAAGTGTGGTTTGCGAACTGCCGGAAAAAGCACTCGAAAACACACGAATCAACCTGAAATCCGATTTTCAGCAGCGACTGCAGTATCTCCCCCCGGACATGCAGTCCAAACAAATGGAAGAATATGAAAAGAACCTGGAGGAAAATGCCCGAAACACCTTAAAATCATACATCATCATCAACCGCATTGCTGAAGCGGAGAAGATCGATGTCAACCGCGATGACCTGGAATCCTTTATCAATCGCGCTTCCAGGAGCAGCGGCAGAACACACGAACAGATCCTGCAAGATATTGCTGAGAACCAGCGGATGCAGTCGGTGTACTCAGGCATTGTCGACAGAAAAGTCATTGATTTTCTCAAGAAAAATGTCACCATTACAGAAGAAGATAATTCCGCTGAGGACAAAGCGAAAGAGGAGAAAGCGAACAATGAGTAACTATGTCCCGTTTGTTATTGAAAAAACCGGCCGCGGAGAACGTTCCTACGACATCTTTTCACGACTGCTTGCAGATCGTATTATATTTATCGGATGTCCCATTGACGACAATGTCGCCAGTTCTGTAATTGCCCAGCTTCTTTTTCTGCAGCGGGAAAGTTCAGAACAGGATGTTGAAGTCTACATCAACAGCCCGGGCGGCGTGATCTCCTCCGGCCTCGCCATTTACGATACCATGCGTTTTCTGGACTGTGAAATCCAGACATACTGTATGGGACAGGCGGCAAGTATCAGCGCACTGCTGCTGGCATCAGGCACCAAGGGCAAACGATATGCCCTGCCCAACTCCAGGATTCTGATCCACCAACCCTGGGGAGGTACCGAGGGAACGGCAACCGATATCAGCATTCAGGCTGAAGAAATCCTTCGACTGCGCGAAAATGTGATTTCCATCATCGCGGAGCACACCGGCCAGGACCTGGAAAAGATCCGAGAAGATTCCGACCGGGATTTCTTCATGAATGCCAAAAGTGCCCAGGCGTATGGTATTATTGACGAAGTAGTTGAACCTTCAGAAAAAAAAGAGGACTAAATGAGTCCGCGAAAACAAATTGAACGCTGTTCCTTCTGCGGTAAAAAATACAGTATGGTTCAGCGACTGATTGCCGGAGCACCGGGTATTTACATCTGCAATGAATGCGTTGAACTCTGCGGAACCATACTGGAACAGGAGTCGCGGTCCACGGTCACATCCGAAGATCATGAGCTGAAAATACCCAAACCGTCAGAGATCAAGAAAAAATTGGATGACTACATCATTGACCAGGACCAGGCCAAAAAAGTCCTGGCCGTTGCGGTTTACTCCCATTACCGCCGAATCACCTCAACCATTGATACCGAAGATGTTGAACTGGAGAAAAGCAACGTACTGCTACTTGGTCCCACAGGATGCGGCAAGACACTGATTGCGCGCACCCTGGCCACCATACTCAACATCCCTTTTGCCATCGGAGACGCCACCACGCTTACCGAGGCGGGTTACGTCGGAGAAGACGTTGAAAACCTTCTTCTTAAATTACTCCAGGCCTGTGACTTTGACGTGGCCCGGGCAGAAAAGGGAATTATTTACATTGATGAAATCGACAAGATCGGGCGAAAAACCCAGAACGTTTCCATCACTCGTGATGTGTCCGGAGAAGGCGTACAGCAGGCACTGCTCAAAATGCTGGAAGGAACCGTTGCCAACATTCCTCCCCAGGGCGGACGCAAGCACCCGGAACAGAAATACATTCAGCTGAACACATCCAATATTCTCTTTATTTGCGGCGGAACCTTTGACGGTGTCGAAGAGATTATCTCCAAGCGGCTAGGTGGCCGAAAACTGGGATTTGGCGGCAAGCAACAGGACCTGACCATTTCACGTGCTGAATTGCTGGATAATGTAACCACCAGCGATGTACTGGAATTCGGAATTATTCCGGAGCTGATCGGCAGGCTTCCAATCGTCACTGCCATCCATCCGCTATCCGAAGATGCCCTGGTCTCCATTCTGACCGAGCCAAAAAATGCGCTGGTCAAACAATACCGAAAACTCTTTGAGATGGAAGAGGTGGAGCTTCAGTTCACCAAAAAGGGACTCAAGGAAATTGCTTCCGTAGCCCTGAAAAAGGAAACCGGTGCCCGGGCACTCCGAAGTGTCTTTGAAGGGATCATGCTTGATTACATCTTTGAATTGCCGGAAAAGAAAAAGAAAAAATACGTGATTACGGATAAGATTGTTCGTAACAAACTCATGAAGGAAGTATCGGCTGCCGAATCCCACTCCCACGGAATCGCACACAAAGATTCCGCATAGCCATCCAAACGAACATCAATAAAAATCGCCCGGTATGTATTCCATACCGGGCGATTTCATTTGTACAGTTTGACTGACACCGATTTATCTCTCAGTGTTTGAAGTGACGCATTCCTGTGAAGATCATGGGAACGCCATGTTCATTGGCCGCGTCGATGACTTCCTGATCCCGCTTGGAACCGCCGGGCTGCAGAATAGCGACGGCACCGGTCTGCACCGCGGCATCCAGTCCGTCCCGAGCTGGAAACATGGCATCGCTGGCCAGAACCGAACCTTCCGCCCGTTTGCCAGCCTTGCGCGCCGCAATAATGGATGAATCAAAACGACTCATCTGACCTGCGCCAACCCCAACAATATGCGTACCCTTGACCAAAACAATGGCATTGCTTTTTACGTGTTTGGCGACCCGGTCGGCAAAAGCAAGAGATTTGAGTTGCTCATCTGTTGGTTTCGTTTCGGTCATCACCTTGTAATCGGATACAGGAACCGACATCTTGTCGCTCTGCTGAATCAGCACACCGCCGGGAACGTACCGGACATCCACTGCGCGCTTCTTGCTGTCTGGATTAAAGTCTTCCAGCTTCAGGATTCGCAGATTCTTTTTCTTCTGCAATATTTCCAGTGCAGTTTCGTCATAATCCGGTGCAATTATCGCCTCTACAAAGGCGGCCAGTATATTAATATCCTCTTCACCGGATTCTTTTCTGTACTTGGGAAGAACCACCTCCTTGAGATAGTCCGCGGACCCCAACCGTTCCGCCAGATCCTTGCTCACCTTTCGGTTGATGCCGATGACCGAACCGAAGGCAGACATGGGATCAGAGGCCCATGCTTCTTCCAGGGCCTTGAGAATATCATCGTCTGACGCCAGTCCGCAGGGATTGTTGTGCTTGATAACAACAACGGTTGGATCATCAAAATCCCGTGCCATTTCAAAGGCAGCGGCCAGATCCAGGTAATTATTGTATGAAAGTTCTTTTCCATGGAGCTGCTCTGCTGCAGCAATTCCTCCTTCCGGCGCCTGTTTAAGGCTGTAAAAAGCTCCCCGCTGATGCGGATTCTCACCATACCGATTTTCCTGAATCTTATCCATACTCAGATTCAATTTCTGGGGCAGCGGTTCTCGACCCCGGTATTCACCGTTGAGATAAGCAGAAATCATGGAATCGTAGGAAGCGGTGGTTTCAAAAACCTCCAGGGCCAGAAGGCTTCTCATTCCTTCGGTTGTGGCGCCGCTGTTTTCCTCCATCTCCTTAAGAATCTCGTCGTACCGGTCCGGATTGACAACCACGGTCACATACTTGTGATTTTTGGCTGCGGAACGCAGCATTGTCGGACCGCCAATATCAATATTCTCAATCGCATCTGCAAGTGTGACATCCGGCTTAACAATGGTCTGCTCAAAAGGATAGAGATTCACCGCAACCAAATCAATCTCAGGAATTTCCAGTTTTTCCATCTCCTTCATGTGGCCGTCATCATCACGAACCGCCAACAGACCGCCGTGGATTTTGGGATGCAGGGTCTTGACTCTGCCATCCATACACTCGGGGAATCCGGTCACCTCCGCCACCTCGGTTACGTCCACGCCGTTTTCCTTGAGAACCCTTGCTGTTCCGCCGGTAGAGAGGATCTGGACATCATACTTCTTCAATCCTTTGGCAAATTCAACAATACCGCTCTTATCGGTCACACTGAGTAACGCCCGTTTGATCGGTCTCATACAAAAACCTCCTGAAAAGTAAAAGTTCGTAACTTGGATTATGTCTGCTGCGATTGTCCCTCGGTTTTCCGATTCTTAAATGAAAACGCCAGAAAAAAAGCGCCGAGCATCAGATACGCGATCTCAAAATTCGGCGCCGCGTTCCAAGCGATCTTGTACCCGATTCCCATCTGCGTAATGGTAAACGCATGAATAAAACCAAAAAAAGAAAGAACCGTTCCCGCAAACGACCACCAGGCAGCCCGTTTAAAATCCCTGTCAATCAAAAACGCAGAAATGGATGCCAGGATCATGCAGACAAACATGAATCCCTGGCTCAATGATATTAATCCGTTAACATACGGCAATGGCGTTCTTGCAAAGGTATCGGTCAATCCCTGATCACCTGAAAAAATCGAGAACCAGTCTGTTCCGCCGGCCTGCAAACCGGCGCCGAGAACCATAACACCCCACGCGGCAATTGCAGGAAAGAAACCCATGGCGACAGCCGGTGCATGCGCCTTGGGAGTTGCCTGGTACGCCTGGGCGGTAATCACAATCCCAATCCACAAAACGATACCGGCGCCGGCTTCCACTGGGATAATTTTCAGCACCGCACCCATCAGTCCGGCAAAGCATATCACCGTCATAAATGCACCGTTAAGAATGGAATACCCGGCTCGTGCACCAAGTTTTTTCCAGCCCGGATGTCCGATATATATGGTTGTAGGAAAACAGGAACCAAACAATGCGCCCACAATCGTTCCGATACCGTTTACCGCCAGAGACGGGGCCGTTTCATACGAATCCCCGCCAGCTTCCGCACTTTCTATATTCTGCAGAGACCCGATAACATTGATAAATCCCATTGGAAGAATAACGGACGTATACTGCCATGCCTGCTTACTGAATAAAATATCAAGCAAATCGCCGCCACAGAATTTCGGTGAAATAAATCCGGGGTTGAGTTCCAGCGAAGCAGCATCCATAATTCCGATGCCGGGCATCCACGCCAGAATGGTCCCTACAAGCACAGCCAGCAGACCACCGGAAAGGCGCAGCGGAAATTTAATTCCGGCAAAATACGTAATCATTATTATCCCCATAGGCAGAATGGCTACCAGGGGGTTGGCGTAAATTCGAAGCGCGAAATCCATGGAAATAAAGGTAACCGCAACACCGGCCAGGCAGGAAAGCAATGCAGCGCGCGGTGTAATGCGGCGTATTCGCTCCGCAACAAAAGCTCCTGCAAATTCAATCACTCCACTCAAAAAACATGCGGCAAGTCCCAGCTTCCACGCCAGCATGGAATCCCCCGTACTCACAGAAACCGGTGCAATAATAAAAAATATATAGGCAAACAAACTGACCGTATTGATACCATAGGGCAGTGCCGTATGATCGGAGCGACCGGTTTTTTGTGCCAGTTTCCTGGCTTGGTATGCATAGTATATATTACCGAGAAGTACAGATACTGCAGCCCCCGGAAATATTGTTGAAAGCACAAAGTCGGGATTCATCTTGCAAAGCCCTGTACACAGGGCCGCTATCACAACAAACTGCATCAGGTTGTCGATCATCAATCCGAAAAACCCGTCAATATCGCCTCTGACAAACCAGGGATATGAATGACTGGACTGATCCGGTTCGGGCATGGATTTTTACACCTTTAATGGCAAATGTTGTTTGTAAGACCTGCCCCGTTTTAGAAAAATGGCTACCCTGCTAGGATTCGAACCTAGATAACGTGATCCAGAGTCACGTGTCCTACCGTTGGACGACAGGGTAGCAAAGAAAGTGGTATTATAATCAGCCGAAAAACCAAGTCAACTTTTTTATACCAAAAAGTATCGGAATCGTAAAAAATCGCTTCAAATGTCCGCTCGATTCATGGAATCACGTCTTTGAATTCGGACCGGACACTCTTTCCATCAGCCAGTCGAGTAATGAGTTCATCTCCGGATCGGACATTTTGTATCGACTTGAGTGGTTTTTCCTCACCGACCACATGGGTAATACTGTAGCCCCTTGCCAGAATCTTCAGGGGACTCAGTGCTTGCAGCTTCTCCGCAGCTCGACCAAGCGTGTTGTGGTACCGCTGGGAATGCCTGAGCAGTCCCTGCTTAAGACGAATGGAGAGATCGTCCAGCCGCTGCTGTGTCTGCTGCATTCTGCGAAGCGGTGACCAGAGAACTTGGCTTTCGCGGATGGCATCAAGCCGGTTCCGCATGTCCGTCACCTGCCGTTTAACTCCGCGGCGCAAGCGTAAACAGAAGTTCTCACATTTGTCCGCAAGTTCTGGAAAATCCGGGACCGCTATTTCCGCGGCTTCCGTAGGGGTCAAGGCCCTGCAATCCGCAACCAGATCTGATATGGAAAGATCAATCTCGTGCCCTACTGCGGAAATAATCGGAATGCTGCACTCAAAGACAGCCCGCGCCACCTCCTCCTCGTTAAACGGCCAGAGATCTTCAAGGCTTCCACCGCCGCGTCCGATGATCAGCAGGTCCGCATCCCCGCATCTGTCAAAGTCCCGTATTGCCTGAGCGATTTCAGCGCCAGCCCCCTGTCCCTGGACCCGTACCGGTCGAAGCACCAGTTCCAGTCCACGAGCTCTACGGCGGCATACATTGGTGATATCTTTCAGTGCCGCACCGGTGGCTGAGGTAACCACACCTATCCGCTCCGGAAGGTACGGCAGCTCTTTTTTGTGTTCCGCGTCAAAAAACCCCTCTGCTTTCAGCTTTGCACTGAGTTTTTCAAAGGCTTTCTGCAGGGCTCCGATCCCCTTGACCTCTGCGTGCTCCAGAATAATCTGGTAATCCCCGCGAGGCTCATACACACTCACGCGGCCGTAGCACAATATCTGGTCCCCATCCGTGATCTCACACCCGGCGCGCTGAAGACCGGATCGAAAAAAAACGCAACGGATCTGAGACTGGTCGTCCTTTAATGTAAAGTACAAATGACCGGATACCGGTCTGCGGCAATTGGACACCTCCCCCTGAACCCATATGCTGCCGATACTCTGTTCCAGGTTCTTTTTGATCATCCGTGTCAGCGCAGATACGGAGGTAACAATGGTCGAAGATGTCTCGGGTTGCGGATTCTGGTAGTTGAACAGGTTAAATTTCCGATGTTTCATATCTTACGGGGCAGATTTTTGGTCAGCAGTACAATATTTCCCTTTTGGTTGTACCGGATTTCGTCCATGAGTTTTCGCGTAGTAGCAATCCCCAGTCCGCCGATGCGTTTTCCGCTTTTCTTGCGCTTGAGGAAGAACTGCACCGGATCTTTTAACGGGTCTTCAACAATCCGATGGTTAAATCCCTCCCCCTCGTCTTCAATCTTGATAATCAACCTGTCCTCAAAAAGCACATGGGAAACACGGACTTTTTTATTCGTGTTCTTAAGATTCCCGTGTTCATAGGCGTTGTGCATCAATTCCCGTAACGCGTAGGTCAGGTTGAATATTTCCTGTTCCGGCAAACCGGTCTTGAGAAATAATTTCTCAATGAACGTGTTTGTACTCTGAATATACTGCAGCTGATTGGTGATATCAAACTCAAACCAGTCTCCCACGCATTCCATTTTCTGAACACTCGTCTTCTCCTCGACTGCATTCCGGAAGAGATGAATCAGTTCCTTTTTGCCGGGAATATTAAAGACAACATCATCTGCACCCGTGGAAAAGAGTCGCATCAGAGTCCGGTCCCGGTCATTGTCGTCTTGGGTGAGCACAATCAGCGGTATCAGGTTCAGACGACGGGTCCGCTTGATTTCCACGCATGCTTCTTCGCAGGATATCACGGGATGCTCGTCCTGGAGAAAGATAAACTCCGGCCGTGTTTCTTCGACTATAGAGCCGATATCCGCCCGTCGCTCAATGGGAACAATCTCATGCCCGTCTGATGCCAGTGCGGATCGAATAAACGAAGCTCGCTGTGTGTTATTGTCAAGAAGCAGCCCTTTCAATCCATCACCCTCACAAATGCCAATTTTCCATTATCCAGTTTCAACAGGCGGCCCGTCTGGGTAACTCCGCCCACAGTATATACAGGGCATTGGCAGCAGGATCCTGTATACACCATCTTTCGATTCTGATGCAGGTGTCCCATGACAAATGCGTCGCAATCCCTGAATGCTTCTTCCGGTAGCGCTCGAAAGTCAATCATTGCCTTTGGCTGTCGGTAATGGCAGTAATTCCTGAACAGGCAATACGCATAGCCAAGCTCGGTCATCAGTTCGGCAGGCAGACCTGCGGCAATGGACCGAACGGTTGGATTCCGCAGAATTCGTCGCATCAATCGCGAATTTGATGTTGAGAGGACCAGTCCGTCTCCGTGATCAAGCCCTATGGTCATACCGGAAGATTCCAATTTCACCGGACCGTCAAACAGGGTTATTCCCGCAGCTGTAGCAAACTCATCACCCAGCATGAAATCCCGATTTCCCTTGAGGACAACCAGTTTATTTCCCTGTCGGGTGTAGTCGCTGAGAAGCTGAATATAGACATCATAATCCCGCGGTCGGAAACCGTGCTTTTCAAACCAGAACGCAAAGAGGTCTCCCAGCAAGAAAAGGGTTCGTCCATTGCTGCCTCCATCGCTCAATATTTTCTGAAAGAAAATTCTTCCTGCCCGACTTCGATAGATATGGTCGTACTTTGCTTCAAGCTTAGGATGACTGAGGTGAAAATCGGAAGCAAAATATACCGGGCCGTCAAGAGTTATCCGCTCGATCCTGGATTCGGCCATGGATATCAGTACCCTCTGGAAAGTCTTTCCGCAAGGAATTCGGGCAGTCCGGCTTTACGTATTTTGTCCGCGGTCTTCTGGTGGTCGTATTTCACCCGGTGATAGCAGATCTTCTCACCGTCAAAGGTCACAAAACATGATTTGGTATCCCCGTCACGGGGTTGACCGACCGATCCCACACAGGCGTAAAATTTCTGCCCCCCGGTGTAAAACTCGGAAATCTGGTCGTGGGGAAATATATCACCTTCCCGGGTACTCAGAAACGCCTTGTGATTGTGACCGACAAAACAGATATCAAAATCAGTAAATTCCCTGTCCAGAGTCTCAATCAGTCGTGTATAGCCTTCATGACCACTGTATGTCAAGTCTCTGACATAATCCAGATATGGATGCTTGATGGAGCCATGAACAAATAAATACGGTTTTTCCAGGTGTGCAGGACGGAGTGTAGCGATAAAATCACGATATTTCGGATCCGTCAGCTGCTCAGCAGTCCATTCTACGGCCCGTTCGGCTGCGGGGTTGAAATTTCGGGGACCATTCAGAACCCCTTCTTCGTGATTTCCCATCAGCACCACGTCAAAACGGTCCATGGCGATATCCAGACATTCCATTGGATTGGGACCGTAACCGCACGTATCGCCCAGGCAGTATATCTTATCCGGGCCAATCTCATCCACTTTTTCCATGACTGCAGTCAGGGCTTCGATATTACTGTGTATATCTGACATAATTACCATCTTCATAGCATGTGTATTGTAGGTTGCCGACAGGGCATGTCAAGATATTATTTTTCACCTCCATCATAGCCCCGCTCCCACTGCAGCCGTATTTCTATACTTGCATTCTTTATAAAAGTCACTACAATAAATCGGTTATAAATTCATTTGATGCCAAGGAGGTTCCATGTCCAGAAATCTTATTTCTCATTCTTTTTTTCTAATCACAGTATTCTGTCTATTGGGTTCATTCTCCGTTGCCGAAGAGAAAAAACATAAAATCATACTGAATAACGGTGCGGAGCTGAAAGCCCCGATTATCAAAGAAACCGATGAACAGGTCTTTGTGGATCTGGCCGATACGATTGTCGGGATACTGAAAAAAAACATTCTCTCCAACGCTCCACTGACTGGAAAAGATGCTTGCGCAAATACCGCCGGACGAACCGGTACGTTCTACTATACAGGAAACCTTCCGGTAACCTCTATCAAGAAACTCACTGAACAATACAGTTCCGGTGTTGTCATGGTACAGACGCCCATTGGAACCGGGTCCGGTTTTATTGTCAACGAAAAAGGATTTCTCCTGACCAACTTCCATGTTATCGAAAAACAGACCCGTATTAAAATAAAGATCTTTCACACCAAGGACGAGGACAAAGGGTTTGTGGAAAAGATATACAAGGATGTATCCATCATTGCCATCAACCAGGCGCTGGATATCGCACTTCTGAAGATCACTAACGTGGACAAGAAAATGCTGAACCCTCTTTTTCTTGGAACCATGGCAGATGTGAAGACCGGTGACCCGGTCTTTGCCATCGGCAATCCATTCGGTCTCAAGCGTTCCGTCAGCCAGGGAATCGTCAGCACGACCAACCGACACTTCCGGGGATACCTGTACATCCAGACCACAGCCCCGATCAATCCAGGAAACAGCGGCGGTCCTCTGCTGAACATGCGGGGAGAGGTCGTGGGCATCACAAACATGTCTGCTCTCTTCTCCGATGGTCTCGGATTTGCGATTCCCGTGAACATGGTTAAACTCTTTCTCGATAACCGCGAAGCATTTGCCTATGACAAAGACAATCCTTCCAGCGGCTACCGATACATCACTCCTCCTACCAAGGAAGAATACTCAACCCAGAATCCGGAGAAAAAATAATGAAACACTCATGGCCCATCCTGTCGTTTCTGCTTTTACTCATCACACTGTCTCACGCACCTGTTCCAGCTCAGAAAACATCAGATACCTTTCTCACTCCGGATCAGGTCCTTTATCTTTCGATCCGGGATCTTGGAAAGTTCACCCAGAAAATCCGTCTCTCACCGTACGGCGGATTTCTGGAGGAAAAGGAACTCAATGCCATCCTGGAAAAGCACAAAGAGGACATTGATAAAATGCAGAAAAAGGCTGAAGCCGAACTGGACATAAAACTCGACCATGCCAAAGAACTATGGAACCTGATTGAAAAAGAGCTGGCCCTTTCCGTAGCCAAACCCGCGAAAGGGGAAGATATACCCTCCGTACTTCTGGTTATTGGAACGGGTTCAAACACGGCTGTCTTCATGAAAAAACTAAAAACAATAATTGATGGAAGCAAACACCTGCACATCGGCAGTCGGGAACTTCCGGGGAAAAATCCCTTTACAGTCCATCTGAAAAACAAAGACGGAAAAGCACCCAAAGGATTGGAAAAGTTCTCGCTGAACATCACTTCGGATCAGAACCGGGTACTTATCAGCAATTCCGTGGAAACCCTCGGCAAAACCATGGCACGACTGTCTGAAAGCGGGATGGCCACTCTCTCACAGGATCCGGGCTTCATTGAATCCGTACGGGAAGCAGGTGGCATTCAGGATACCTTTGTGTATTTTCGGTTTGATCATCTGCTTTCCGCCATCGAAAACGGATTCATCCCTCAGCTGCCGATTGACAGTTCAAAAAAAGAGATGATCGCCAAGTATACCGAAGCTCTGGGAGCGAAAGATCTTTCCGCGGTAAGTGCTTCCATGTATATTGATCCGGAAAAGAAGCGTATTCACACCCGTTCCTTCATTTCCATCCCGGAGAATGCCAAAGGATTATTTACAATGTTACCCAACGAGAATGTTGACACCCTTCAGCCGTCCAGCATGATCGGAAAAGACACCTTTTCCTTTTCCTTCAGCAAGTGGAATCCGCAGGGAATCTGGAGTGAATTCAAACGAGTCTTTCAGACGCTCTCCCCACCCTACTACGCCATGTTTAACGCAGTGCTGCAGGATTACAAAACCAAAGGAATCGATATTGAAAGAGACATGATCGGCGCTCTGGGCAATGAACTGGGATTCTGGCAGTATTACATCAAACCCTACAAACCAACATCGCAGATCATTGTTTTCTCACTCAAACTGAAGGACAGCAAAAAACTCCAGAAAACGCTGAACAAACTTCTCACCACATTCTTTCCCGGAGGCAATTCCCCCCTTCAGCGGGAAACCTACCTGGGGTATACACTCCTGAAATTTGGAAACATGGTTGGTTCCGCTAATCCTGAGAATCCCATGCCGACTCCGGCGATCGGGTTTCTGGAAGATCGCCTTATTTTCTCCATATCCTGCAGTGAACTCAAGTCCGGTATCCGGCGCAAAACAAATACCAAGGAAAGTATTTCCTACACTCCGGAATTCAAAAAACTCATGCTGCTGCAGCCGGGAAAAATTATCGGGCTTTCCTTCAACAATTACGCGCCCATGATAGACTTTCTTCTGCATATGTTAAAAGAAGGAGCCGGCAAAGACACAGATGTGATCAAAAAAATCCCTTCCGCCGAGACGATCAATAAATACTTGAAACCCGTAATTTCGTTTTCGAGAAAGATCAAATCCGGAATGGTCATCGACACCTACCAGCCATGGTAAAACCTGATCTCAATCTGCTCAGCCGTATCCGCGGTCGAATGGAAGTAAATCTTCCGATGTCGGACCTGACCTCCTTTGGCATCGGCGGACCGGCAGACGTTGTCCTGTGGCCGGAATCAGCGACCGAACTCCTCAAAGCTGGTCCCTGCCTCTTTTCTTATCCTATAACTGTTCTTGGCGGGGGTTCCAATGTTCTGGTTTCCGACAAAGGGATTCGAGGAATTACCATCGTAACTACGGCCTGGGATCGTATACAGCAAACGGTAAATTCCATCACCTGCGATGCAGGAGTTCCGACTCACTCTCTGGCAACATTTTGTGCCAAGCGTGGTTTATCCGGTATGGAATTTGGCGCCGGTCTTCCGGGAAGTATTGGAGGAGCTGTGGTTATGAACGCTCGCGCCTATGGACAGGAAGTCTCTGACGTTATCGAAGAGGTTTCATTCATTGATTCAAACGGACACCAACAGGTTCGCAACAGAGAGCAATTGACCTTCCGCTACAAGCAGAGCTCCTTTCAGGAGTTTGACTGTATACTGACGTCCATGCGGTTCGTACTGACACCTTCCAACCGAACATCAATTCAATTGCGGTTGCAGCAAAACATTCAAGACCGCGAATCCAAGTATCAGACCGACAGACCCTCCGCAGGATGCATCTTCAAGAACGACTACAGCCGAAACATCATTGCCGGAAAAGTGATTGATCAATGCGGATTACGGGGTAAACAATGCGGCGATGCAGCGGTTTCAGCGTTTCATGCCAACTACATTCTCAATACCGGCACAGCATCAGCCCGAGACGTAATGCGCCTCATCAAGCAAATCCAACAAATTGTTCAGGAAAAAAAGGGAATTCACCTCGAACCGGAAATCCGAATGGTGGGTGATTTTTCGTAACGCTGCGCCCATATCGAGTTTCTGTAACAAAATTCAGCTGATTGCATTTCAATAATCGTAAGGACACATTTCACGTACAGTAACCACTGTCAATACGAATTACATACTCTTGATAATCGCCTGACCAAATTCCGAGCATTTCAGTTTCTTTCCACCTTTCATGAGACGATGGAAATCATAGGTGACTTCCTTTCGTGCAATGGCTTTTTCCAACCCGCTCACGATTCGTTCGGCTGCTTCGGTCCAGCCCATATACGTGAGCATCATAACACCCGAAAGAATCAGGGAGCCCGGATTGACTTTATCCAGGTTCGCGTATTTAGGTGCGGTTCCGTGCGTAGCCTCAAAAAGACCGATGCCTTTTTCATAATTGATGTTCGCGCCAGGAGCGATACCAATACCGCCGACCTGGGCGGCCAGCGCATCGGAGATGTAGTCCCCGTTCAGGTTCATGGTGGCAATTACATCGAATTCGTCTCCGCGCGTAATAATCTGCTGGAGAAAGATATCGGCAATTGCATCTTTAATCAGTATCTTTCCGCGTGGCACCTTTCCCCCACACTCTTCCCATGAGACACAGTGATCCGGGAATTCCCTGCGTGCGGTTTGATACCCCCATTCCCGAAAAGCGCCTTCGGTGAATTTTTGAATATTGCCTTTGTGAACCAGTGTGACACTCTTGCGCTTATTTTCAATCGCATACTGAATCGCGGCGCGTACCAATCGCTGAGTCCGCTTAACACTGATCGGTTTTATACCAATGCCTGAATCTGAGCGGATATTCCACCCCATCTCATCTTTTAAAAATTGGATTATTTTCTTGGCGTCCCTGCTTCCTTTCTTGACCTCCAGTCCGGCGTAAACATCTTCGGTGTTTTCACGAAAAATCACCATATCCACTTTCTCCGGATGACGCATTGGACTGGGAACCCCTTTGAACCAACGAACCGGTCGCTGACAAACATATAAATCCAGCTGCTGACGAAGTGCAACATTCAGGCTCCGGATACCACCGCCTACCGGTGTTGTCAACGGACCTTTGATGCCAACGTGATATTTTTTAATCTCCTTTACGGTTTTCTCGGGCAACCACTGGCCGGTCTCTTGAAATGCTTTTTCCCCAGCCAGCACTTCTTTCCACGCAATCTCTCTCTTTCCCTTGTATGCCTTCTGCACCGCAGCCTCAATCACCGGACATGTAGCGGCCCATATATCCGGACCGGTACCGTCCCCTTCAATAAATGTTATAACGGGCTTGTTGGGAACCTTCAAACCGTCTGCGGTCATGGTAATTCTGCTTTCCCTGATCATGAATCATCTCCTGTTGAAAAAAATCGAGTTACATTCTCTCGTATTTCCGGTGGTACCCAGTCGTCAATCGGCCGGCCGGATCGAACCGCATCACGAATCGCAGTAGATGATATATCCACCGGATTACAGTTTAATATTTCGCACCTCATCAAGGCTGCGGTCTTTTGTGAAAAAGATTTTTTGACGCACTCAAGCGCTTCGTTACCGTCAACATTTCCTCTTGGAAATACAATAAAGGATACTTCACGGATAATCGCCTCCGGTGATTTCCACTCCGGTAAATCCAGAAACATATCCATGCCGAGAACCAGATACATCTCTTCTGCAGGATACGTCTCTCTAAAATGCTTAACCGTTGTCACTGTATAGGAAACCCCGGAACGCTCCTCTTCTACACGGGATATTTCCATTCCGGAAACTGTCGCAGGCGCGTTCATCAACCACTGAAGCCGCATGGAATAGGGCGTAACATCGCTGGATGTCTTATGGGGAGGATGAAACGCGGGAATAAAGAATACCGTCTGAATATGAGGAAGGCGCAACACTTCACGGGCAACGTGAATATGCCCCTTGTGAACCGGATCAAACGTTCCACCGAAAAGACCGATACCCATACAGAATCAGAACCTTATAATATCTTTCAAACGTGACACACTGATAATGACCGAATTCTTGACTTCCACATGGGTTCTGTTCTTGCGAATGCCCTGCTTGGCCGCTTCCATCAGGTATTGCTCTCTGGTGGAACGAAGATCGTTCACCCAGCAGACATCCGCATTCTCAAGACCAACATATTCCTTCTCAACTGAAACCAGTTTACCCAGATACAGAACATCCGTATTGGTATCCAGAACAATCCGTTCTCCGATGTATTCCTGCAAGTCATTCATGCGAATTTTTATCAGCTGAGCTCCATTCGCTCAATGATTTCCTTAAGGTTGTCCGGCCCGGAGCGGGCAATCTGGTTTCCGGCATACAGCATCAGTGAAACGGTCCAGAATTCATCCGGACCTGCCAGCAGACCGGTTCGGGTGTCGTGTTCCTGCTCCAGGTATTTCTGGTACTTGTCCAGCACTTGCTCCTTCTGCTCTTCCACAACCCTGATATCCATGCCTGAATTCTTGTATCGCATGTTTGGAAAGGATACCCCGCGCGCCATAAAGATCATGCGCAGCTCCTCACCGCTGACCGTTTCTCCACTCTCTGTTTCAAACTCAAATCCCTCGAACGACGCCTCCTGCCCCGGAAGAATAATCTGGGGTTTGTCCACATTTATCTCTCCCTTGCGCACAACAGTATCACCTTCATTTATGGTAGATTCCGCACAAAAAATGTAAGGAAGCCTTGTGGAGCCGAATGTATACAGCGTGTTTTTTCTTTCACGAAGGATGTGCGTGTTTTTTGATGCAAACTCAAAGGCGTCGGATATGCTCATACAAACTCCTGGTGATTATCTGTCAGGCTGATTGATCTTTTTTCTTACTGTCTTTTTTGTCTGAATAAATTTCAATATTTGCACGCTCTAACAAATTGTTCTGCCATTGCCAGACCTTAAGGTACTTCTTTTGCCTTTCCATATTTTGACGGATCATGGCAATCTTCTTCTTTACATCCTCTTTGTTTGTATCTTCATCCGCTGTATTTTTCGCAAGAACTTTCGCGAATCCATAACCGCTGGCAACCCGAATCACTTCTGTAATCGTACCCGGCTCGGTTTTCAGCGCCTCCCGGAACAGTCCGCTTATGGTAAAGGAAACAGAACGGGCGGTTTTCTCTTCGACTTGCTTGAATTCCACCTGTTCTTTTTTCGCAAAATCCTGATTCAATTCTATTTCCTTTTCCAGTATTTCTTTCCTGATTTCCTTGGCTCTGGCTTCAGCCAGCTTCTCTTTTTTCTGCTTCTTCAGATCACGGATCACGTCATCCCGGACACGTTCCAATTCCTGAAGCTTGCTTTGCATCACTCCGGTCACCCGTGTAACAACTACGCCGTTCTGCACGGTGATAGGCATGGAAATTCTTCGTGCCTCCGATTCTTTGACCGACATGGCGTCTGCAATCATCTGACGGCAGTTGCCCATTGCAGGGACCTTAGCTGAATCGTTGTTTGAAAGAAAATCCGTATGTCCGTAAATGGTTACCCCCGTCAGTTCCTCTTTTTTGATCACTTCACGAAAATCCACTTCTTCCTTGGGCCATGTTCCTATGATCCTTCGTGCAGTATTCGCCGTCTGCCGGGCCAGTTCTCTGGTCTTTCCTGTCATCAGTTTTTCTCTGATCTCCCCGTTAACCTTTTCCAGGGGTTTATACTGTTCTTCCTCTGCATCTTCATTTTCTTTCTTTTTCGTTTCCGCAGTTTTTTCCGCTTTGGAATCCGCTTTCTCTACTTCAGCGTCCTTGCTCTCATTTGCGTTCTTGTCTTTCGCAGAAGCCTTTTCGTCTTTCTTTTGTTTCACCACATACAGGCGCTTCTTGTTTTTCTCATAATAATCCTTAATTTCCCCTTCCGAGACCGTACATTTGCTTCGCATGGCTTTGAATGGAATCAAGATGTATTCAATCTTACGCTTGGGAGGACTGTCAAAAGCGCCGGAATCTTTATTTTCCGTATAATATTTCTCGATGTCCTTATCCGTGGGTTTGAAGTTATTTATCTCCATTTTGTCAGACGTAACCCAGACACACTGAATGGAAAGTTTGTCGTTTTCCTGGTGATATCGTTCCATAACCTCTTTGTCATTAACCGTAGCCGATTCCATGACCTGTTCTCGGAGTTTACGCATTCGAAGATCATCGGCCAAAACCGCTTCAAACCGAACCGGATTGATATTATTACGCAAAAGGACACTTTCGTAAACAGCATTGTCAAACACTCCGTCTGGATTCTGAAAACCTTTTATCCCTGAGATTTCTTCCTGCACCTCTTCTTTGGTTACTGTAATTTTTCGTTTATCACATTCCTTAAGCATTGCAATCCGCTGAAAAACATCTCTGGGTTCAAGACGACGCCCGCGAGAATTTATCAGCATTCGGCTGCGATGCTTGAGAAAATCTTCGCGCGATATTTCCTGACCAAATATTTTCCCCACATACGGATCCGAAGAAGAACTGCTGAAAAAACCGGAAACCAGTCCGCCCACACCAAAGCTGATCGCCATCAATATCCCAACCGGTAAAAGAATCCACTTCTGATATTTCCGCAACAGATAAAAAGACATTTCTACTCCTTGGTTAATAGTATGACAATACGATTAGTTTACGCTTCAAGAACAACGGTCGCTACAGCATAAGATCCATCATGACTTATGCTTGCGTAGATGTTATCTGCACTTGACTGTTGAGCATATTCCAAGGTTTTGCCCGAGAGTTTCACAGTCGGTGCGCCGATGGAATTGTTGCAGACTTCAATATCCCGCCAAGTGATTCCGAACCGCCATCCGGTTCCAAGCGCTTTAAACATGGCCTCCTTAACCGCAAACCGGCCTGCCAGATGCATGGTACTGTCTGCCTTCTGCATGCAATACTTGATTTCATTCCCAGTAAAAACTCTTTCCAGGAATTTATCACCGAATTTCTGGTTTATCTTCCGAATTCGTTCAGCGTCAACAATATCTACACCGATTCCAATTATCATAAATCAACTATCTTACGCTTGCAATACGCAATGTCAAATACTTTTAGAGTTTAAAATCATTTTGAACCCCATGCTGTATTCTGTATAATTATTCAACACTTAACGTACTTCAGACGTATCTTAATACATAGTGAAGTAGTCTTATCCAATAATCATCATGGTAACTTTTCTCCGATATGACAGACAGAAGAAAAATAATTGGTTTTACATTTTATTCACTAAAATTTCTTGCATCGCTTTGCACTGGAATTGCAGCAGGATATCTCATTTCACTCCATTTCTTTTCTGTCTCATCGAAAAATACCCCAACCCATCGTTGCCACAACACATCGAGTGTGCAAATACACACGTTTGCACCCAACGAGTGGCACCTAACCCAGGGCTCCGGACAACCCGCTCGATTTCCAGGATCTTCACCCGTAACGGTAAAAACCGACTTCAGCGAAGACATCTACATTTCCTGTCCGATAGAGCTTGATACTCATCAACGGATTCACGGTATTTCAGGCAGAATCCGTTTCAACCGTCTGCCGGTTAATGACATAAAAGCACTGATGTTTTTCAAGGACAAGGACGGCACATGGTTTCAATCAGACAAAATATTGAATGTAAAAAACAAAAAGAATATCCATTTCAACTTTACAATGCATCCGCAATACTCCCTGATAACAGGAATCGGTCATGAACAAACCTGGAACTCCTTTCAGGCCGGGCTCAAATCGACTGTAGGCATCAAGTTCTTTTCCAATACCATAACCCAACATACATTCACCTTTGGTCCTGTCAAAATCAAAACCTGTGGCCCCAGTGGTAATGAGCTTAAGATACTGGATTTTACATCCTCCGGGGATATCATACCCCAGCACGGTCTATTTGAATTGACGTTTCATCTCTCACAGACATTTGCCAATCCCTTTAATCCAGAAGAAATTAAAATTGACGGTATTTTTATTGATCCGGATTTTTCGGTAAAGCGAATCCCGGGATTCTTTTTCCAGAACTACAAACGCCGGCTTATAAACAAAAAAGAGGTCCTGGTTCCCAGCGGCTCGCCCTGCTGGAAAATCCGCCACACCCCAAGAACGCCCGGCCAATACAAAAATAAGA
>CAZGEP010000038.1:0-31934 GCA_964524955.1 uncultured Planctomycetota bacterium
CGACGGGGAGGTTTGGCACCTCGATGTCGGCTCATCGCATCCTGGGGCTGAAGAGGGTCCCAAGGGTTGGGCTGTCCGCCCATTAAAGCGGTACGCGAGCTGGGTTTAAACCGGCGCGAGCCAGGTTGGTCCTTATCTGCCGTGGGCGTAGGATACTTGAGGAAATCTGTCCCTAGTATGAGAAGACCGGGATGGACGAACCTATGGTGTTCCTGTTGTGCTGCTAAGTGCATTGCAGGGTAGCTAAGTTCGGAACGGATAACCGCTGAAGGCATCTAAGCGGGAAGCCCATTCCAAGATTAGGTATCCATTTCCCTTCGGGGAAGAGAGACTCCTGGAAGACTACCAGGTTGATAGGTCGGAGGTGTAAGCGCGTATATCTAAAGGCGTTCAGCTGACCGATACTAATAGTCGACTGCTTGGCCTTTTTTTTACTTCTGCACAAAAAATCATATATTTTGTATTTTATAATATTTCCCGGTGACCATAGAGCAGGGGCCACACCTGTTCCCATTCCGAATACAGAAGTTAAGCCCTGCATCGCCGATGGTACTGTCTTTACGGTAGAGTAGGTCGTCGCCGGGTTTTTTATTTTAAAAGGGTTTCTTTGGAAAGTTCGGACGTATCGGACAAACTGAACGGTCCGATAGCATTTCTTCGTAAATCAGTCATAACAGCACCGCATCCCATTTTTTTTCCGATATCTTCTATTAGCTTGCGTACATAAAAACCACTGGATACTTCCATTTTAAGAACAAACTCTGTGGGTACGTTTTCCGCAGCAATGCTGTGGTTCAGATTGTAAACCGTTACTTTTCTTGGTTCTCGCTCAATTGTAATTCCTTTTCTGGCCAGTTTGTGAAGGGGTTGGCCATTTTTTTTTATTGAACTGTACATGGGGGGGATTTGTTCAATCTGACCAATGAATTCACGAAGGAGAAGATCAAAAGATGCGGTGTGTACCTCAGGAACCTCAGCCTGCCGGGTAATGGTGCCGGTAATATCCAGCGTGTCTGTTTCAACTCCGAGTTTGACGCTGGCCGTATATGTCTTGGAAAACTGCTGAAACGAGTCAAAAAGACGGGTGGCTTTTCCGAGCATCAGAATCAGAAGGCCTGTGGCCAACGGATCCAGTGTGCCGG
This sequence comes from uncultured Planctomycetota bacterium, assembly GCA_964524955.1. GTDB lineage: Bacteria > Planctomycetota > CAZGEP01 > CAZGEP01 > CAZGEP01 > CAZGEP01. Next base: position 1,143 of record CAZGEP010000038.1, read on the forward strand.
CGTGTCCTACCTTTGAAATCCCCAGGATTTTTCGAGCTTTACTCACCATATCATGGCTGGTCCGGCCGCTGGGCTTGTCCAGTGGATAGAGCCCGGGAACGGTAAAAAGGAAATCCCGAGGTGATTCCTCAAACCGGGCACGCATTTTTTTGAATGTCAAGGGGGTGTTCAAGAAAGATCTCTGTCGGCAAATAGCAGAAAGGAAAAACAGATCAAGGCCAGTACATAGGTTATAGTGTAGCCAGCGGCTGTGTACACATATGAAAGCGGTATGACCATGTCCGCTGTAAGTGCATCCGCAAGCCAGAACAGCTGGAAATTTGGAGTAATCGTATACATGATTTTTGCTGTAACAACATCCCCGGCATATCGACCAAAAAAATAATCCGATAGCAGACCCAGAATAAATATGGAAAAACACGCGGAAATATTGACCACAGGATTAAACCGAGTAGAGACCGTTATGGAGACTGCGCCCAGAATGAGAATGGAAAACATGCAGACTACGCAGGCTTTCAGGAGTTCCAGATTAATGCCTTTTCCAAAGCGTTGAACTTCAAGAAGCGAACGGCCGAAGAAACACGACACAAGAAAGAAAAACGTAAAAACGATCAATGCGGTAAAAACTGTTGTAGACGTAAAGGGTTTATCAAAGAAATAGTTGGCAGCAAAACCGACCAGTACAATGAGTATGGTGCCGCCGACCTGAGTAATAATCACAGGCCAGTCGGTCTTGAACATGGCCGTCTCCGGAGCTCCCATACGTGCGGTTAGCAGGAGAAAGAGAATCATAATATAGCAATAGGCAAGAAGGGCAACAAGAATTCCAATAAATTTACCTGCAATAAAATCAAGTCTGCTGACCGGTTTGGATATAATGGTCAGAACCGTTTTATCTTCGATTTCTTTGGAAATAGTAGAGGATGCGGAAAACGCGGCAACAAACACCCCGCCCAACATGATGGTGGCCAGCCCCATGTCCATGATAAGTTTTTCCGAGTTCATCAGTGCAAAGACGGCAAAGAGTGGACTGGTCGCGATAATTGCAGCTCCGGAAGCCAGGATAATAGAGAACTCGGGCTGCCGGATGCTTTCGATAAAGGTGTTTTTGCTTATGGAAAGTATTTTAATCATAGATACAAGGACGGTATTGTCTCAAAGGTAATCAATCTGAATATTGTATAATTGATAAAGAAGAAGGCAAGCAAAAAAGAAACGGTGTTCCGCGTTTTTTGTTAATCAAACCTCTTCTGCATTCAGAGGCGTAGAAGGACGCGAGCAAAAAAAGAAGAGTTTCAGGCGTAGGTGTTGATATTTTTGCCCAGATTGGATGCTTCCAGAAGTTTGAGTACGCTTTGTCCCGCTATGTTTTGGGTCTTCTTCATAACCGCAATATTTGCTTTGATTTGGGTATTGCTTCTTTGACGGGCCAGGTACGTATTGACCATAGTGGAAGGATTGGGTAATGATACAGAAGACATGCGTGACTCCAGAATAATATACCAAACTGTAATCTATCCTTATTATCGACAGAATGAGTTGAAAACTTTAATTTTTTTTATAACATCAATCGCAGAAATTACAGCCAGAATGTGTCAGAGAGCTGAACCTTTTGCTTGACAGCACACATTGAAAACAGTATGATAGGCACATTGTTTTCTACATTTCTTTGCAGGTGGCTGATATGATTGAAACGGAACTGTCCAAGATTATTATTGATGAAAATAAAGACGGACAGGTTATCTTTCTTAAAGACAAAAATTCCGAACGCGGTTTTCCTATTGTGATCGGCATGTTTGAAGCGCTGGCCATTGACACGAAGATACGGGATTTAAAGATTCAGCGTCCGCTTACACATGACCTTCTTTTTGACGTGATTGCTGGTGTGGGCGCTAGCTTGAAACGCGTGGAAGTAACCAAACTTGAGAACGATACGTTTTTTGCTGAATTGGTTCTTAAAAAAAACGATGGAAATGAAATTCGAATTGATGCACGCCCCAGCGATTCCATTGCCGTGGCTGTGCGCACAGGTGCTCCGATTTATGTAGACGAAGCCGTGATGGAACAGGCGGACATCAGTACATAGTTCTTGTTGTTTTCTGAAGTGCGGAGGGGTGGCCGAGTGGTTGAAGGCGGTGGTTTTGAAAACCACTGTACGGGCAACCGTACCGGGGGTTCGAATCCTCTCCCCTCCGTTTTTATTTTTTATCCTGCATTACCGGTCTTGTTGCAGGTTTCGATGGATCTTATTTTGAATTCTTTCCGTTATGAATTTACACAAACATGGTTTTTCAGATGCGGAACCGCTTTTTCTCACTCGTGAGAAAATCCGTATGCTGGATAGTCTTGCCATTGAGACCTGTAAGATTCCGGGCATTGTCCTGATGGAGAACGCAGGCAGAAAAGCGGCTGAAGTCATTCAGACGCTGATGATAAAGAATAAATGGCAACGGGTTGCTGTGGTCTGCGGCAAGGGCAATAACGGCGGAGACGGATACGTGATCGCGCGCCATCTCTTCAACTGGGGAATTGACATCCGGGTATTTTCCCTGTCTGATGAACAGGGACTTGCCGATGATGCCCGTACAAATTTACGAATATGCAATGCCATGAAAGCACCCGTGGACCGGGTTTTAAACCTTACGATTCTTGAGGAAAACTTAAAGACGTATGATATGGTGGTTGATGCGGTACTCGGTACAGGCGTGGAAGGAAAAATACGAGGAACCAGTGAAGGCGCGGTCCGGGCCATACAGAACGCTTCCAAGCCGGTTGTTTCCATAGACATTCCATCCGGCTTGGATGCCAATACCGGCAAGGCGCTTGGCGTGTGCGTGCGTGCGGATTATACTCTTACATTTGCGGCGCCAAAGCAGGGGTTCCTCAAAGAGGACGGACCGAACACGTGCGGAGAGATGCACCTGATCGACATTGGAATTCCGAGAATGCTTTACAACAGAGAATAACCATCCTTGCAAAACCGGAATCAATAATGAAAATACGCTTCCTGGGAACCGGCACTTCTTACGGCATACCCGTTATTGGCTGTGCTTGCAGTGTATGCACCTCTTCGGATCCCAGAAACATCCGCAGCCGTTCAGCAATCCTTATTCACTCAGGCGCTTCTAATATCCTGGTCGATGCACCGCAGGAACTTCGACTTCAGCTGGTTGCGGCAGGTATATGCGATTTGAGTGCCGTGCTGATAACGCACGACCACTCGGATCATCTGCTGGGCCTGGATGATACGCGGATTTTCGTCAACCGGACTCAAAACCCTATTCCGCTTTTTGCGCGCGAGTCTGTTATCGAACGAATTCGCCGGGTTTTTTATTACAGCTCAATACGGCCGGAGATTACCTGCGGCTTGCCTCGATTTGAGTTTCATGAAATTAACACTGCCTTTTCTGCAGCCGGGCTGGAGATAGTACCGTTGCCTGTCTATCATGGAGAGTGCGAAATTACCGGTTTTCGAATGAATGACCTGGCGTATATTACAGACTGTAGCAAGATTCCTGAACAGACCTTTTCCCTGTTAAAGGGGATTCGGATTTTAATTCTCAACGCTTTGCGTCACGAACCGCATCCAACGCATTTTTCACTTACCCAGAGCATAGAGGTGGCTCAACGAATCCATGCGCAGCAAACCTTTTTCACGCATATCAGTCACGGACTCGACTACAAAAAAACATCATCCGAACTTCCAGCCGGGATACAGCTTGCGTATGACGGGCTTGAGATTGAATGTTGAACCTGGCCTGACGGCCCACTATTTTGGAAGTAATTAATTATGAAAAAAGTCTTCTTCTGCATTGTTTTGGTTGTTTTCGGACTGTTGGCAATGTGCGCCTTGATTTACGTTGGACACAAGGAGGGGTATGCTAAATTCCAGAACCAGGCCAGACAGGTTCCGGAGATCGATTTAATGTTCCGGAAAAAGAAAAATGTCCGGCTGTATGGAAAGAGTTCCAGGTATCTGGTGGCGCGGATTACGTTTCTTTCCCGGAAAGTCATGATGATCAAGGAGAGGCAGCTGTATAAGGAAAAGAAAATTATGGGGGCATTGTATGTACAGGTTCAGACCACGGAAGAAGGAGAGCCCAAATCTGAGACGGTCCAATTCTTCAAGCAGTGGAAATCGGATGGGTTTCGGCAGGCCAACGGTGTCCTGGCGCAATTAAAGCGGGATGGTTCTGTAAACACCAGTCGCGAAGACATTGAGAAAATCGACAAGCAAACATTCAGCGACTTGCTTTCCCGGGGCGTGAAAGGTTTTACCAGATCCGCGGAGGAGTAAGGCCGGCCTTTTATATGCTTTGACTTGGAGTCAGATCCAAGCCGTGCTGTTCCAGAAGCTGTTTAATCTCATTCAGCGAAGTTGCGCCGAAGTTTCGCACATTTACCAGATCGTCTTCGGATTTTTCAAGCAGTTCTTGGACCGTTTCAATTCCCAGTTTTTCCAGGCACTTTCTACTGCGAAGGGAGATCTCCAGCTCGGATATCTGTTTGTCCAGGAATCCTTCCGGCGGTTTCTGGGTCTTGCGTTCAACAATCACTTCGGTCAGATTCTGTGCTGACGTGTCCTTGCCGCGGCCAAGACTGAGATTCTTGCTGTTCAGGATATCTTTGATTTCTTTGAGAGATGTTTCGCCAAAGTTCTTATACCGGAGGAGTTCCTCTTCTGTCTTTTTGACCAGATCCCCGAGGGTTCGGATATTCATTTTGCTCAGGCAGTTTCGGCTGCGTACGGAGAGTTCAAAATCCGATACCGGAATCTCAAGAAGCTGTTCGATTTTCTCCATTTCTTTGGCATGTTTTTCGTCGTAATACATTCCGATAGTTGCTTCCGCGTTCCGGAGATAGATCCGGGCGATTCGGTCTGACGGGTCGTGAGCCAGAATTTTCTTGTAACACTTGATCGCCTTTTTGATGTCATTTCGGTCTTCGTAGATAATACCGAGATTCAGATATGCATTCCGATAAAAAACACCCTTGTCCAGACATTTAAGGTACGCCTGCAGGGACTCGTCTTCATTGCCTCTTAGATCGTGCACATAGGCCAACCTGTAGGCGCTCTCAAAATGGAGCGGATCGTTTTCTGAAATGTTGGAGTAGGTTTCAATCGCGCTTTCGTAATCATGGAGCATTTCTTCGGCCATTCCCTTGAGAAAGAGCAGGTCCGTATCCTTGGGTTGCTTTTTGAGTTCAGAAAGGATGTCTTTTTTGGCCTTTTCCGCGTCGTCGGTAAGCAGCTGCACCTTGAGCTTCAGAAGCCGGATATAGCTGCCGGAACGATTTTTTTCCGCGGTGAGTTTTTCCAGCATTTCCCCGGCCTTGGTCAGCCATTCCGTGTTCAGCAGACAGTCGGTAATTACGTAAACCGCAAGGTTGTTTTCCCCTGTGTATCCCTCAAGCGTTTTCAGGGCCTTTCCGTACTTCTGTAATACCCAGAACCCCAGTGCCTTTCGAAGGTTTAATTCATTTGCGTTCAGATTCTTGGCTGCAGTTTCCAGCTTCCTGACATTCTGCTGAAACACCTTGCTTTCCTTGAGCGGAAGTTGAATAAACTCTTTTCGGATATTGTTGAGCGATTCAATAGAGATCTTTTTATCCAAGAGGGCTTTTAAAAGACTGTCTGATGCCATAGTTTGTTCTCCAGAATTACTGAAATTAAAAGATAAGTTTGGTAATTATATTTATTTTCTCCAGATTTCAACACAAAAAGAGGGAAATTATTACAACCACCTGAAGGGAAGGAGCACTGCGATCACTTTGCCTTCCATATCGCTCAAGCGGACAGCTCCCCAGATTCTACTGTCATCATCCTCTGTTGTGTCTGTATCCTGAAGCAGAAAATATTCCTGGTTGTCGACAATATAAGTCCTTTCTTCCATTGCGTTTGGAGATGCATTCCGGTAGAACACATCGCGATGCGTCTGAACATCGTCAAACACGGCGGATGTCTTTATCGCCCCAAGGTACACCACTGTTTTTTCCAGAGGTTTCTGATTGGATACTTTAAGGATGCTCTTTGCATAAACAGAAATACCATTAATTCGGATCATGGTGGCCTGGTCCCAAAATGACCATTCAAGACGATAGTCTGTATTGGACTTAAACCGAGCAGGAAGGAGTTCAATAATTTTATCCTTGAGTTGAAGAAAAGAGCTTCTGGGTTCGCTTTCACCGGGAATAAAGAGCGTAAAGCGGTTTCCCTTGTATCGGTACATGATATACACACCACCGTTTTTACTTTTAAATCGTACCATACAGCTGAGTTTTCCATCTACAAAAGACATATTCTTGCGGATATACGTATTTTGGCGGGTGCTGACACTGAAAGAGGAATCCTTCAGTATCCAGGACTTGTCAAAGGGTTTCCATTCGAGAAGTTCGTCATGGGCCGTTTCAATCCACAGAAGCTCCTGCAGTTGATAGGGTTTCTGACTGATGGTGCCGTTGATGTAAAGGTCACCGTTGGAAAAAAGAACCTTGTCTCCGGGCAATCCCACGATTCGTCTGTAGATCGTGTTGCGGATGTTGTAGGGGTGGGGAAGGCTGACCAGTGACCATCGGACAGGCTGCCTGAACCTGTAGAGCATTCGGTTGAGCAGGCAGAGCCGTCCGCTCTTTTCAGTGACCAGATTCTGAGGTGTGGTTTTTACCGGCAGGCGCTTGATAGAAAGAATTGTTTTCTGGCAGATAATGGAAATGAGCAGCACAATAACGGCATACTCAAGAATAACGGTTTTCTTGGGAGTTTTTGTGCGCTTCGACTTCACCCTGGATACTGTAATAAAAGGATGATCAACTTAGGGTTTGTTAACTTTACCGGAACGAATACACCGTGTACAGACCTTGGCTCTGCGAACACTGCCGCCGTCCAGAATTCTGATTTTCTGTATATTGGCCTTGAACTTACGTTTGGTTCTGCCAGTAATATTCAGACCATAACCGCCTTTGTAGCGGGGAATGCCTCGCACAGCCACACTGTTACCCGAGTGAGTAGATTTTCCGCATATTTCACAACGCCGTGCCACTTGAATTCTCCTTATCCAACTTTCGTCGATAAAACAATAATAAAAAGGAAAAGAATCATAACAAACGCAGAGGATATGTCAAGAATTTTTCCTATTATTTGACTTGGAGCAGTAAAAATTTATAATAACCTTTTTCGTGTAATTGCGAGGAGAGGAACGTATTGGAACGATATGCCATCATTGGCGACATCCATTCAAACCAGGAAGCCTTTACCGCTGTACTTGATGATATCAAGACAGAGGGCGTGGACGATATCTTTTCACTGGGAGATACCGTGGGATACAACGCGGACCCGGAGTCCTGCCTGGATATGGTGATAGAGAACAGCATTACCTCTTTGAGAGGAAATCACGACCGCTACGTTGCCGGCAGCTCTGAGATTGAGTCCAATATCAAAGAAGCCACTCGTCATGCCGTAGCATATACCCGGGAGATACTGGACAAAAATCACCGAATGCTGCTCAATTCCTTTCCCGATGAACTGAACATTGGAAACAGCTTTCTACTGGTACACGGTTCTCCCTCGCATCGAGACGAATACATCATCACATCGGACAGTGTAGTCAAAAACCTGAAGATAATGGTGCAGAAATTTTCCGGAATTAACATAGCCTTTTTTGGTCATTCCCATATGCCTATGATTGCCGGAAATGGAAAAATACTGCGCAAATTTCCGAATAACAGATCCTTTAAACTGGAAGACGATAAAGTCTACCTAATTAACCCCGGCAGTGTGGGGCAGCCCCGAGACCGGATCGCACTGGCGTCCTACATCATCTATACACCGGAATTGTCGGCTGTGGAATACCGGCGGGTCGCCTATGACATCCGGGCAACACAGAGCAAAATTATTCGGGCCGGGCTGGATCAATCCATTGCCGCCCGTCTGAGCGGAGGACTGTAATTCCGGGACCTTTCGCATGAACCACAGGCAGTAAATCAAAAAAAAAATTAAGAGAGGACAGGCCGAGAAAAATGATTGGTGCATACAAATTCAGCGAGATCGAAAGAAAATGGCAGCATCACTGGGAGACGAATAAAACCTTCAAGGCAGAAGACAACACAGATAAACCCAAGTTCTACGCACTGGATATGTTTCCATATCCGAGCGGTGCAGGACTTCACGTAGGGCATCCGGAAGGATACATTGCTACAGACATCATGTCGCGCTACAAGCGGATGAAAGGATTCGAAGTCCTGCATCCCATGGGGTGGGACGCCTTTGGACTGCCTGCAGAACAATACGCAATTGAGACCGGCACCCACCCGCGTGAAAAGACAGCGGAGAACATACAGCGCTTCAAAGGTCAGCTTTCCAGGCTTGGATTCAGCTACGACTGGGACCGGGAAGTCAATACCACGGATCCGAATTACTACAAATGGACCCAGTGGATATTTACAACGCTCTATGAAAAAGGTCTGGCCTACATGGACGAAATCGCGGTCAACTGGTGCCCGGCCCTGGGAACCGTATTGGCCAACGAAGAAGTGATCAACGGCCGTTCCGAAAGAGGTGATCATCCGGTTGAGAGACGCCCCATGCGTCAGTGGATGCTCAAAATTACCGAATACGCAGAAAAACTTCTGGAAGGACTGGACGATCTGGACTGGCCCGAAGGCATCAAGGAAATGCAGCGAAACTGGATCGGCCGGTCCGAAGGTGCAGAAGTAAAATTTCAACTCACCGGCTGCGATAAAAGCCTGACCGTTTTTACCACCCGCCCAGACACCCTTTTCGGAGCTACGTACATGGTGCTGGCACCTGAGCACCCCTTTGTTCAGGAAATCACCGCTGCAGACCGCAGAGCCGATGTGGAAGAGTACGTCCGCCAGGCAGCCAATAAAAACGATATGGAGCGAACCGAACTTGCCAAAGAAAAGACCGGTGTCTTTACCGGAGCAACTGCGCTCAACCCGGTCAACAACAAAGAGATCCCAATCTGGATCAGCGACTACGTACTAATCACCTATGGAACTGGTGCGATCATGGCTGTGCCAGCTCATGATACCCGCGATTTTGAATTTGCCCGCAAGTTCGAAATTCCCATCAACTGCATCATTGATCCGTCTATTGTTTCAGGTGGCCCTGAAAACATCTCTGAATGCGGTGACATGAACGGCTGCACTCCGGCGGACTTTCAGAAAGAAGACTTTCGCGAACAGCTTCGCAGCGCCGTGCTTGAAGGCCGGGAGTGCTGGACCGGAGATGGGACACTTGTCAACTCATCGGATGCGGAAACCGGACTGGATATCAACGGATTGAACGTCAATGATGCTGTCAGGAAGACAACGGCCTGGCTTCAGGAGCGTGACCTGGGTCGATTTGCAGTCAACTACAAGCTCCGTGACTGGCTCTTCAGTCGCCAGCGGTACTGGGGAGAGCCCTTTCCGGTCGTTCATATGGAAGACGGAACCATCAAAATTCTGGATGAAGACGAACTCCCGCTTACCCTGCCCGAAGTGGAAGACTTCCGTCCGGCCGGAACCGGAGAATCTTCTCTGGCAAGAGCCGGGGACTGGCTGGATTACTCCGACCCCAAAACCGGAAAAAAGGGCCGCCGCGAGACCAATACCATGCCGCAGTGGGCCGGCTCCTGCTGGTACTACCTGCGCTACATTGACCCGCACAACCCGGATCGGCTGGTAGACCCGGAAAAAGAGAAATACTGGATGCCCGTTGACCTCTATGTCGGCGGCGCAGAGCATGCGGTACTGCACTTGCTTTACGCGCGGTTTTGGCACAAGGTACTCTATGACGCAGGAATCGTCGCCACTCCGGAACCCTTTGGGAAACTTGTCAACCAGGGAATGATACTCGGGACTTCCTATAAAGACGGACGTGGTGCGCTTGTGCCCAACGATAAAGTGAACAGGAAAGGTGCGAAATTCTTTCACGCAGAGACCGGTGAAGAATTGGTTGAATTTCCTGCCAAGATGAGCAAGTCGTTGAAAAACGTGGTTAACCCGGACGATATTATTGAGCAGTACGGTGCCGATTCCATGCGGCTTTATGAGATGTTCATGGGGCCGCTCGAAGCGGTCAAGCCCTGGAAGACCGAGGGCGTAGACGGCGTTTTCCGGTTCCTGAAAAAACTCTGGCGCCTGGTTGTTGATGAAGAAACCGGCAGTGTCCGGGAGACCGTCAAAGATGTTGAACCGGAGCGTGATGACCAGCGGATACTCCACCAGACCATCTGGAAAGTTACCGAAGACATCGAAAACATGGCCTTTAACACAGCCATCAGCCAGATGATGATCTGCCTGAACCATCTTTCCGGTCTTAAAGAAATTCCCAGAGACTGTATTGAGAAATTTATCCAAATCCTTTCTCCGCTTGCGCCGCATATCTGCGAAGAACTGTGGGAGCGTTTGGGGCATACAGAAACCCTGGTTTCCGAACCCTGGCCTGAATACGACAAAGAGCTTGCAAAAGAAGATGAGATCGAGATTGCGGTACAGATAAAAGGCAAAGTCAAGTCCCGCATTACCGTTTCCGCGGACATATCAAAAGAAGATCTTGAGAAAAAGGCCCTGGAAGATCCGAAGATTAAGGAGCTGATTGAGGGCAAGGAAATCCGCAAAGTCATTACCGTGCCCGGAAGCCTGGTAAATATCGTAGCAACCTGATGAACGAAAAAAACGTTTCAGATACCGTGGTTAAAGAACTTGCGGAACTCTACGCGCAAGTCGACGCTCAGATTCAAAGCGAATCGGTTTGCTGCCGGCAGTGCGGCAAGTGCTGTGACTTCCGGACCAATGGATTTCGGCTCTATACCCTTGAATTGGAGCGAATCCTGATTCTTCAGAAAACCGGCAGCGGACTGGAGCTGATAGACGGAAAATGCTCGGCGCTTCGGGACGGAAAATGCTCCATCCACCCGGTCCGACCGTTGGGGTGCAGAACTCAATTCTGCGAAGCCTGTTTTGATGACCTTTATGAACAGACCAAAGAAAAAATTCAGCATATCGAAAAGCGCGCCAGTATATCTTACGATTATACAGATACCTTTCAGAAGCAAAGGAGAGTAAAATGAAGACGTTTTTTATGATTATGTTGCTGATATCCGGAAACGTAATTCAGTCTGAGGAAATCAAGCCCAATCCCAGACTGCTCAACCTTGCACCCAACCAATGGGTCAAAATTCATGAGCAGAAAAAGAACGACAAGGTCCGGTTTATGCGCCAGGCACACGGCGGCAGCTGCTTTGATATTCAGCGGTGCCGGCTGGTCCTCTTTGGAAGCAACACGCACAGCCGGGACTGGAAGAACAACATCTTTTACTTTGATCCAGTGAAAACAGAGTGGCGTCTTTCCTATCCCGAAGATCCCAAAGGTACATACAGCGTTACGGATAAAGGCATTCCGGTTGCAGGCAAGAACAGCGACCATCCCTGGGCCACACATACCTTTGGAACCATTGTTTATGACACAACTCGGGACGAAATGATTGTTGGGTGCTACCCCGGGCATATGCGGCCGGACAAGTGGGGGAAGGCTGTCAAGCATCTCTGGCCATCTATCAAGAAACATCCCACCTGGACCTACCGGTTCGCGGAAAAGAAATGGGTGCCGCTTGCCTGTAAAGCCGTCCACTTCTTTCCCTGTTCTGCGACCTGGGATTCAGACCGCAAGGTAATGGTCGCTCACCGGCCCGGACGAATCTATGAACTCAGCGGAGAGCCGCGAACGTGGAAGCAGGCCGCCTCTGGAAAGACCGTGCCCGGCTGGGGACACGACAACTGCGTATACGACAGCAAAAACAAAAAAGTCATTATCTTCGGATGCAACAAGAACACCAATACCATTGCGGTATACTATACGGAAAAAAAGAAGGTTTCTGTTATGTCCACACCAGGGCCGCGTCCACCTCGGGATCAGCACAATCCCATGGCATTTGATTCCGAAGCCGGTGTGACTGTGATTGTAGTAGACCGGACAAAGAAAAAAGACAAGGCCGAAAAGGACACCGCTGAAACCTGGTTCTACGATGCGGCAAAAGACAACTGGGCGCAGATTAAAACCGCGACTCTGCCCTTTGCCTGCGGCATGAACTATAACATGGAGTACGATCCCTTTCACAAAGTCCTGCTCCTGGTGACCGGAACCTATGGCCGACCGACCCGGGTCTGGGCGTTCAAGGTGAAATCCGAATGATCTCTTCAGGGGTTGCTGAGAAACTCTATACAAGGTGGGCAGGCATCAAACGATGGAAGCGCATTTTATTGCGATGTGTGCTGCTTTTTGTCGTCTGGGCCGGGATCCACTTTCCCAATCCCGTGGAAGTGGTCACGCATTTGCTGCACATCGCAAATCCCGAAGCACTGATCCGGCCGGACCTGCCGGACATGGAGCGGATCAACCGGGACGTCGATGCTATGATCGCTGAGAGCAACGGCAAGCTCAGCGAAGTCCGGGCTGTGGAGCGCTACGTGCTACGGAATATTCATTACAAATTTGACTGGGAGTCGGGCTGGAACCTTGACTACTGGCCGGATGCCGCGGATGTGTGGCAGCGCAGAGCCGATGACTGTGACGGCCGTGCCGTGCTTGCGGTGAGCATCCTGCGCGCCCGGGGAAGAAAAGACGCTCGTCTGGCCGGAAATCTTATTCACATCTGGGCACAGACCGGTTCAGATGAATTCATGGGGCCGCACAAGGAAAAAAGCATCCGGGTGACCGAAAAGACCATAACCACACCGGACGGAAAAAAAGTGACGAAAAAAGAATATCACGTAACACCGCCGTCTGTGAAGATGCTGCTGCGGGGCTTTTCCTTTCACATGCGCCACTTTCCCATGACCCGTCTGATCCTGCTCTTTGTACTCAGTTACTTTGCTGTGTGCTGGACCGGCAGAAACTCCAATGGCATCATCGGAGGGCTGGTCCTGCTGCTTGGGGGTATGCTGTACTTCACGGAATGGGCTGAACTCCGGAAACCCGAGATTACGGCTGCGTTTGTTGCGGGTGCGCTGTTAACCCTCCTTGCCCTGATCCTGCCGTTGATCATCCGGCGCAGAGAAGAAACCAGCTGAGACCGAAAGAAATATCTTAGATTTACAACGTGAGATTCCTCAGAGAGTCCACAACCTCTGTTCCCGTAGATATCAGACGTTTGCGGCTCTGGTGGCCACAGGAAAGAAGAACGCAGCCAATACCCATGGCCTCGGCCACCTCAAAATCATGCATTGTGTCACCGATCAGAATTGTTGTATCAGGATCCAGGCTCAGGTCACTTAGAAGCGTCTTTCCCAATTCCTTCTTTGAATGCGCGAACTGATTGCTAAGGCCGTACACGCCGGTAAAATACGAGCGGATGGAATAATGATCAATCATTGACTCCAGGCTATCCTGACAAAGCGCACTCAGAACTGACTGAGCGATTCCTTTTTTCTTTATACGCTCCAGAGCATCTGCGGCACCGGGCTGGAGTCGACATTCGGCTCTTCGACCTTCATATTCCACCATCCACTCAGCAGAGAGGTCTTCATACGACCCATTTGAGAAATCCATGCCCAGCCGGGAATAATACTCCTGAACCGGAAACCCGAACACCTCCAGGTAACGGTTTCTTGTGATTGCTTTAATTCCCTGCTTGCGGAGAAACCGGTTGGTGATGTCAATACATAGCTTAACGTCATCCACCATCGTGCCATTCCAGTCCCAGATGATATGATTAACAGAAGATAAAGATGTCATGAGATTCCTTTGAATAACGGATTCATATATTGTATGAGCATTTTAAACAAAAATAGGTGTTTTTCACGGTAAAAAGAATGGATCATCGTGTGTGACTATGGTAATAGACTAATCTTCAGTTGAACATACATAGGATACCCATTCGAGCCAGACAGGCAAGAAGAAAAAGAGTGAAAACAACGGCACCGGGTAAGATACACAGCAAACATATGATCTTTTGCCGGTTCGTGGTCCTGGCGATTAAGCCTTTTAAAGAGAATACAACCCCCAATGCGCTTAGAATAAGCATTAAACCCTGTTGTATAACCTGTTGAAGCATCGGGCCCGGGCATGAATGAGACAGGCTTCTAAAAACAACAACCCAAAGAATGATTGTGCAGGCCAGGCTGAATCTCCAATAATCCTGTGGCGCAATGATCTGTCTGTCATCTGTCTGTGGAATCCGGATCAGCCGGGGGCATTCGTGCTGTTCAAATTCCCTGTCTTGTGTAAACACCTTTTTGCAGATAATGCACCGGGGCATGTATCGCTTCCTGTAGTGATCATTAAAGATAGTAGGGTATCATGAGCGCCAGAAAAAAAAGAAGCAGTCCCAGCAAGAATAAATAGAAATCCAACTCTTTTCTTGGCTTAACCACAAAATTGAAGAAGCTTATACAGAAGGAAAATAAATAGGTATATTTGATCATATCTACCAATATATTCCATGTTTTGTGTCGTGTTTGATCTTTGAAGTAACAGTGATTGTTTATCCAATAATAACCAGTGACAGCGACAACGATAACAATTTCGACTGTTGTTTCAGTTATTTTCTCCGGATGACTCTGGTCTGTTCTTTTTCCCGCATGACCTGCTCGGAAAGGGCAAGGGCTGCCTGAGAAATGTCCTGGCCGGTCTGCCATTTGCCGACAGCGCTGGTAAAGGAGATTCCCAGACCAGTAGCCTTTATCTTCAGGCGCTTGAGTAGCGCCCTAGCATCTTTTCTCCGTGTGCCGGATATGCACAGGATCTCATCTCCACTGAAGAACCGGCCGATCAGGTCGCTCTCCCGTCTGGAGATGTCAAACATGCTTCGGATTTTTCGGTTGGTTTCTTCGTATCCCAACCGCGCATTCATTCCATGCATATCATCAATATCAATGAAAAGAATCCATCGCTCCTGACCCCGGGCTTGCCTGCGGCAGTGACGGAGCAGACCGTTTCGATTGAGAATGCCGAAGCTGTCGTCATAACCCAATTCTTTTTCAAGTCTTGCGATTTTTTCCTTCATCATGATCAGTTCTTTGTTATAGCTCAGGATCTTATGCAGCAGTCCTCGGATTAGCATGAATAATCTCTGATTCTTGCGTTTCATTTGTATTCCCTCGGTAGCATTACATTTTACTGGTATCTATTAACACTCTAAAGATATTATTTACTATTACAAGCTATTATACACCGGAATTCGGATTTGTCAAGTCAAAAAATAAACAGGGGAATAATTGGATGGTTTAAAAAGCAAACAGGCCCCATAACTGATAGAGGCCTGTTTTATTTAAGTCAATATATATGAATAATTTACTTACCGGAGCACTTGGCGCTGCAGGGATGATCTTTTTCATTGCCGTGACACTTGCGGATATGCTTCGGGGGGGGGCATTTTTCCGGCTTGTCTTTCAGATCTTGTAGTCTTGGCATTGGTTTTGCATTTATATTAAGAAATGTAAGTATAAATATTATAGTTGTTAAGCAAAAGCATCCTACAGATATATACAATAAATTACAAGAAAGCTTGAAATTGATCAAATGTATGCTATATTCTTACTTATTAACACGTGGTTGAACTTGTTTATGGCTGAAGAAATGGACATTACAGATCTTTTTTCAGAAAAACAAATTTTGTTTAATCCCGATATCTCGGATCGCTGGGAATTGATTGACTCGCTCTGCAGTCTTGCCTTTCAGAACAGTGAGGCGGAGAACGATGTCCGTGAGACCTGCCGTCAGGCGGTCATAGAACGAGAACATCTATCCAGTACAGCCGTTGGCAAGGGCATTGCGTTTCCGCACGCACGTTCATTTCTGATCAGTCATCCGTATATTGCAACAGCTTTTTTTACGGAAGGGATCAAGTATCCTTCGGCTGATGGAAAGTCTGTTCAGTTTGTCTGTCTTTTTATCACACCTCAGAAGCAAGCCGAATCCGGTGTTAAAATTATGTCGCTCTTTTCCAGATTGTTTTGCGACGAACAGATCCGAAGTGGAATTCTGCACGCCTGCTCTGAAAGCGATATTTACAGCCTAATCCATGAAAGACACCTTCGATTTGAGAAGTCTGTCAGCGCATCCGATTTGATGTTGCCCGTGCCCGTAATGCTCCGACCGGATATGCTTTTGCGCGAAGCAACACAGCAGCTTCAGAAGGCCGGAGCGCATTGTGCTCCGGTAACTGATGACGTCGGACGGATGATCGGCGAACTGAACCTGAATATTTTATTCATGGAGACCATTCCGCCGTATATGAGAGAACTTAACAGCGTGCCGCCGGTCAAGGGTTTTAACCCCATGCAGGAGTATTTCTCCCGCATTGAACGAAAGCGGCTTGACGATGTGATGGCTCGGAGCTACGCCTCTGTGGAACGGAACAGTGGAATTTTTGAAATTATTTTTTTGCTTGCTGTCAAGAAACATCCTGTGGTTTATGTATGCGAATCCGGCAAAGTTATTGGTATGATCGACAGGTTGACTATGCTGAATAAGGTCTTTACTGTTTAAGGCTTCAACACATGGATCATTTACCCAAAATTATCAGCGCTGTCATATTCATCGGAACATTTGTCTGTATTATACCCAATCAAATCAGGTTTGCGAATTGGATTTACTTTTACACATGATAATTTAAGGCTAAATGCCGTTATCTTTTTGCAAACCTGATTTGTTTGGGTATATCAGCGAGAAGGCACATCGGACCGTGATTGCTTTTGTCGGGGTTATTCTCATGATTATTGCAGGAACATGTTTCGGGTGCTATCGGCCGGAACAGGCCTTTGAGGCGATTGATTTTAATACTATCGGCCTGCTGCTTGGAATGATGGTGATTGTTTCGGTTCTGGAGGATACGGGATACCTGGAATACCTGGCAATTATATCCGCAAAAGTTACGAAAGGAAACCCCTGGCTTTTGGTGGTTATTCTGGGGACTGTGACCACGCTCGTTTCTTTGATTATAGATAATGTAACCACGGTAATTATTGTTGCACCGGTTACCATTGTGATTGCAAAAATTCTCGGTATCAGCGCCCGCCCCATGCTTATGGCCGAAGCACTGCTCTCAGATACCGGAGGTGTTGCCACCCTGGTCGGAGATCCTCCCAACGTTATGATTGGAAGTGCGGCGCATTTTACTTTTGTGGACTTCCTGACTCATTTGGCACCGATCGTATTGATCGCCTGGCTGGCAACGTTGCTTACGCTTCGGTTGATATTTCGAAGAGAACTGAGCAAGAAACCAGACCATATTGAATCCCTGGTCGGTTGGGAAGCAGCCAAATCCATTAAAAATAAAGGCAATGCTAAAAAGGTACTCTGGGTACTCGTATTGGTAGTTATCCTTTTCCTTGTTCATCATCGTCTTCACATAGAGCCGTCTTTTGTTGCAATGATCGGTGCAGCCCTTGTCCTCTTTCTTGTTTCTCTCAAGAGCGATCCACAGGAAATATTCTCACGGGTGGAATGGAGTGTTCTGGGTTTCTTTATTGCTCTCTTTGTCATGGTCGGTGGATTGATCAGTACGGGCGTGATGGACCAAATTACCGGAATGATATTCAGTTATGCCAGTGACAATACCGTCAAGACTGCGTTGATTATTCTTTGGGTTTCAGCTGTTGTTTCGGCATTGATCGATAATATTCCGTTTACCATTGCCATGATTCCGATTATACAGCAGATGCAGAGTCATGGAATTCCGGACACACTGATCTGGTGGGCGCTGGCTCTGGGCGCGGGCTTCGGAGGAAATGGTTCTCCGGTTGGATCTACTGCCAATGTAGTTGTGGTGAGCCGAAGCGAGGAGACCAAAGATCCGATTACGTTTGCGAACTGGTTTAAATCCGGAACCGCAGCTACCGTAGTCACCTGCGCAATTGCAAGCCTTTCGATTCTTCTATTCCATTCCTGGCTGGAACATCTCTAAACCGGATTTTTTACGATTTATAAAGTATTTGAAATACAGACGGGAATACATATACTTTGCGGCTATGGAACGGGAAATATTAACCATGGAAGATGTGGCCGAATACCTTCAGGTATCCGAACGCACGGTTTATGACTGGGTTCTCAAAGGAAATATTCCAGCCGGCAAAATTGGTGGAACCTGGCGGTTTCGCCGCACGGAGATAGAAAAATGGCTGGAGCGTCAGTTTCGCGGAGACCGCAAAAGACGGTCCCGGTCTGTGATGCTGGCCGACATCCTTACTCCGGAACGCATACTCCGGCAGGAAACATCGACAAAAAATGAAATGCTTGAATTGTTGGCAGATTCCCTGGGGCAAACCCCGGAAGTACATAAACCTGCCGAGCTTAAACGCGAAATATTCCGTCGTGAAGAGCTGATGAGCACGGGGATTGGACTTGGAATCGGAATTCCCCATGTCCGTCTGGATTCAATCGATAATCATATCATGGCCATGGGGGTCTGTCCGGCGGGAATTGACGACTACTCATCAATCGACAATCAGACAGTTCAGGTGGTTTGCATGGTGGCTGCCCGAAGCGACCAGCACGAGGAATACATTCAGATCCTGGCAGAAATCAGCTCACGGCTGAAAGACAAAGATCTTCGCAACCGTATTCTTTCATGCGCGGGTCAAGCAGATGCGTTTACGATTCTGACCGCGTAACTCAACCCAAAACAAATAAAAAAAATTCCTGTCTGCGTGGTGCAAACAGGGATTTTGCATTATTCAAATCAGCCTCTTGATGATCAGCGTAGAGTGCTGATAAAACATCCGCCTCCACCGCCGCCGGATGATCCGGACTTGGCTGCATCTGCTCCCGGAGGAGAGGGTGGAGTGAACTTCTGATTGTAGGCCGCTTCCGGAATTTCCGTACTCTTGTTTCTGGACTTGAGCAGGTATGCCTTGTTGGATCCACCTTCACCCAGGACAAGCGTCAGTTCATTGGCGCTGTTGTTCTTGACCCAGTACCCGGTTCCGGGAGCCAGGTGTTCGCTGATCAGATAACCACCGTTTCCGTCATATTCAAAGGGCAGGGACATCTGTGTAGCAACCGAACCGTCGTAGATCCGCGAATCACTCAGGTAGTATTCGGAACCGGTCTGCGGGTTTCGAACTTTCGCCGATCCCCAGGCCAGGTTCTCACTGAAGGGGTTGCCGATCTGGTTCCATCCCGGGTTGAGGTAGATGGTGCAGTGATAGCTGCTTGCAGGCAGGGAGAAGCCCTGCGGAACAAACGAAGCGCCCTTCCATGTGATAACCCAGAACGCATCTCCCGGATGGAAGCCCAGATGCCCGTGGGCCTTGGCTTCATCATATTCAATATACCTGCCGGCAAAACCGTCCCAGCGGGAAGCCCGCCAGACATAGGGATCATACGGTCCGAGGATGTCTTCAAAGAGATGGTCAAATCCCTGAACATAGAAGGCGGGGATGGAGATCATCCGGTACTGGTACTGGAGCGGAACGTCCGTGGCCTGCTGCGCTGCCGGAATACTCAATGTGGTACTGAGGCTGGCCACGGGGCGAACATAGAAGGCGGTATCGTAATACGCACTTCGCCCGTCCGGAAGTGTGGCTTCAACGCCCTGGTAATCGCTGCTTGGCATGGCGGGTACATCAATTTCGCATTGCATGGGGCTGAGTACGGTAACCGGGCAGCTGTAGCTTCCGCCGATGGTAACGGTCATTCCCGGACCGAAGCTGGACCCGTAAAGCGTGCATTTTCCACCCGTGGTCGCACTGGCCGGTGGAGCGATTTCAAAGATTTCAAAGGGCATGTTCGATGTATCAAAGGGCGTGAAATCCAGAAAACAGATGCTGTCCGGAAAGGTCTTGGTTCGCCGTACCGGATAGGGATAGAATGTGTTTTCTACCGTGACTTCTACACGTCCCAGAGGAACGTCAACGATGAGAAACATACCGTCCGTACCGGTTGTTCTCAGACTTGTATCCCACAACGGGGCTCCAAGCGGTCCCTGCGTTTCACCGGGTTTGACCGTTGCGGTGCCGGTGGAGTAGACTATTCTTCCCACGGTCGTAGTTCCGATGCTGCCGTCGGCCAGTACCGGATAGGCCCGGACCGTTACTCCGGAGACCGGTCCCATGTCATTCATGACCTGACCGGCGATAACACCCAGGGTGCTGTCCGCACTCAGGTCTGTGGTGATTTGCGTGTACTGGGTATCGGAAACCAGAGGCAGGAACATACTCAAGGTGCTTCCGGTTGTAAAAAATCTGCTGTACGTGTTCTTGTAACCGACCTTGCTGGCCTTGGCCAGTTCCTTGACGTATTGCGGCAGGTCGGTAAAGGAGAAGTCTCCGTTGGTATCCGTGACAGTGGACGAACCGCTGATAATCAGTTCCACGTTGGCCGAGGCCACAGCCGTGCCGACTTCCACATCTTCCACATGCCCGTACAGGCTCTGCGCAGCGGTTTGAGGTGTCAGGGTCAGGGAGACGGAGATTTCCGTGGATTCGATGGTGATCGGGTATCCGACCATCGGATCGTACCCAATAGCCCTGGCTTCCAGTTCGAAGCTTCCCGCAGGCAGGCCGCCGATATAGAAGGTTCCGTCGGTATTGATCGGAGTACCTGCAATGTAGGTGCCCACTGCCGGATCAAAAACATCGATGTAGCCGTCAGTACCGGTTATTGCGGCTTCGGTTGCAGAGTCTGTGACCATGCCGCTGACTGCACCTTGATTGAAGCCGCCGCTGCCGAAGGTATCCGAACTGACTTCAATCCCCAGATCGTAAATATCCTGCTGTCCGGGTACAATATAAGAATCGCTGCCGGATTCCAGATACACATCAATCATATCCTGATAAGGGCTGAACGGGGTATCTACGGAAAATTTGACCACAATATTCTTGCCCGAATAAGAACTGTCCAGTGAACTGCTCAGGGTGATGAGCAGTTCGAGCTGTCCGTCGGTGGTAGTGGATGTGGCGGCTGTGAACTGGGTGGACTGAAGTTTGACGCCGGCAGCGGTGATGTCCTTGAGTGTCAGGTCCGAAAGAAAACCCGGCAGGTGCATTCGGATGAGATCGATACCGGTGTTGGTGGAAGAGATCGTGGGGGTGAATGTGAAACTCAGCCCCTGATTGTCAATGGATATGCCCACGACATGCGGGTCAAGATATCCGGATGCTGCATCCACTACATTAGAGGAACCGTTAAAAGACAGGGAGAGCTGTTCGCTGTTTCCAGCTGTAAGGTCCGCGTCTCCAGGAGTGGCAGAGAACAGGGCCGGGCTTGACGTGTTGTCGAATTCGACTATAACCGGAAGAATCCCCGGATTGGATGCAGGGGTGTCCAGGGTCAGGGTGATCGCAAAAAGAACGCCGCTGGTCGACGTGCTTTTATAGACCTGGCTCAGACCGAGTTCCGCCCAGGTAGTGTTTGTGCCGGAAACCGTATTCCGGGTAAAGGTAGCCGAAGCACCGTCCACTGTAACGCTTTGAACCGTAATACCGGTCAGGGTATTGTCCAGACCGATGTTCAGCTGATTGATACCGTTTTTCGCGTTTTCGTCCATGTCCACAAAAAATGCGCGAGCGTAGATGGTAAACGACGCAGCGGTTTGACTGAGAGCCAGATTGTCATACGGTAGAATTTCCGCGACCGCGCCTGCAACGTTAGGGTTGCTGGTTGTATCGCCGGTACCACCGGAGTAGAGTATGAAGTCTGAGGCAAGAGCCTGGGGCACACCGCTGACTGTGATCAGGGTTCCGTTTTCAAGCAGATCCACACTGTCATAGACCGCATACATAGGGCCGTCGGCATAGCCTTCGAGGACGTAGTTGCCGTCGGTCAGACCGCTGATTGAAAAATTTCCGGATCCGTCCGTAAGTCCGTCCGTAACCCACTGATACCAGGTCCCGCTGGTATCCGTGACTTCACGGTAAGCGGAAATTGTGGCTCCGCTTACGGCGGTGCCGCCCGCGTCCGTGACTCTGCCGCTGATTCCGCCGTTGGGAATTCGCCGGATCATTCCGTCGGTAACGGAATCGGCAAAGACTTTTGCCGTTGGGACCGTGAAGGTGTCTGTGCCGTTGTTGGCGGTGATGGTATATTTGCCGGGCGGCAGGTTCACGATGACAAATAATCCGCTGGCGGATGTCGCGGTCTGTGTGGGGCCGGCCGGTGTTTCATTTTGATCCATGTATACAATGGTGTGTCCGGTCGGAGCGGTTCCATCCGTGTAGGTTACGCTGACCTGGACGCCGCTGATTGGGGTCGCTGTACCCGCCGCCTCGTCGATGTCCAGAACCTCACCGGCAATAACGCCCCGGGTCTGGTCATAAGTGATGCTGTACAGGCTTTCGATCTGAGAGATGTACGACTGGAATTCCGTGGTGGAGAGGATATAAAAGTCATGCGGAAGTTTCCAGTATTGATCGGAATTGAAGAAATAACTGTACTGAGGTACGTATCCCAGCTTGGCGAATTTAAGGAAATCCACATGGTTGAAAGGAACCCCTTCAATGGAGAACCAGCCTGTGGTGTCGGATGTGGCGGAAAGGGCTGCATTCACGAGTTTGACCTGGGCTCCGCTTACCGCGGTTTCCGTCCCGGAGTCATAGACCCATCCATCCAGCATATTCGTACTGATGTTGGGCGAAAGGGACAAATCCTGTACAACATCCAGCACACCGGCATTGGTTCCGACATTAACCTCAACCGTTACCGGCATTCCCGGTTGGAATCCCTCTGAAAAAACTTCCACGTCATACGTGCCGTCGGCCAGATTACCGGCGTAGTATGTGCCGTCCGTGTTGATCGGTACGCCGGTGATAAATGTACCGGTATTGTTTTCGTAGATGTCCACCGTGCCTGCCGTGAGTGCTGCGCCGGTGGAGCTGTCATACACGGTTCCGGAGATGGATCCTTCATTGCCGCCCCAGGTTCCCTCGAGTACTTCCAGGCTCAGGTCATACATGTTAATGCTGTAAAGCGGGGGACAATAATAGGAATCGGTTCCGTTTGCCAGTTCGACCTGGACCATACTGAACAGCTGGTAGGAGGGGGTGGCCAGCGTCAGATCAATCCAGATGTCGCTGTTGCTGTAGGTGTCGTTCAGCGCAGTTGTCAACGCGATATCCACGTAGTTGGTCGAACCGGTACTGCCGGTAGTGAAGCTGTAGTCGGTTCCGGCAACCAGCTCAACCCCGTTGATTTCCATGTCGCTGACTGAATTGCCGGTGAAGTCGGAGAATACATGTACCCGTATGTTCCGGATACCGCTGTTGGCGGTTCCGATTTGCGGCTTAAGGTGAACCTGAAGCAGGGCATTGGGATTGTCGAGGTCCAGCTGATGCGGTGAAACTTCTGCACCGGCCGACGTAACGACGTTTGAAGAGCCGTTCATAAAGAGGGTCAGCCGGTCGCTGTCGGCGGTAACACCATTGGCATCTCCGGGTGGAACCATGAAGGGGGATGAGGATTGGGTGTTGTCTACATCAAGCGTAAGCATCTTCATGCCCGGATTGGATGCCGGTGTGTCCGCGGTAAAGTCAATTTGAAAGAGAATACCCGCTGCCGTGTTGTCGGTATAGACCTGGGTCAGATCAATTGCGACCTGAATTTGACCCGAGGCAGTGGTGCTTTGTGTCTGGGTAAAGGTTTTTAAAGCCCCTCCGACCCTGACATTGCTGATGGAAACATTGGCAAGCGTCGGCGGTAGCCTCAGAATCAGGCGGTTGATACCATTAAGCGCCCCCCCGCTGCCGTCCTCAAAGTTGACCAGAGAATATGTGCTGAAGGTCTGGCCGGATATGTTCAGGCTTACGTCGCCGGGCAGGATTTCCGCCGTGGCCCAGTTGACGTTCGGATTGTTTCCGCCGGTTCCGCCTGAGCCTGGATAGAGAATCAGGCTGGAGGGCAGTGTGACCACTGAACTGCCGACTGTAATGGAGGTACCCGCGTCAAGGGTTTCTGCATTGTCATAGACAACATAGTAATACCCGTCCGCCCATCCGTCGACAACATAGGTGCCTGCGGGCAGACCGGTGGCAGAGAAGACGCCCGCTCCATCAGTCATCACATTGGCGATCCAGGTGTAGTTGCCGGAGACATCCTTGTAAATTCCGACTTCGGCTCCCTGGAGGGGGGTGTTGTTCGGATCGGTTACTGTACCGGTGATTCCCCCGGAATAAAGCCGCTGAATCATACCGTCTGTCAGTGAGTTGGCAAATACCCGTGCCGTTCGAACAGCAAAGCTGTCGGTACCCAGCGAGGCGGTAACATCATACTTTCCGGTGGGCAGGTTGACAATGATAAAGAGACCGCTGGAGGAGGTGGTGGTCTGCGTCGGGCCGACAAGGGCTTCGTTGCCGTCGAGGTAGACCATGGTGTGTCCGCTTGGTGTGGTGCCGTCACTGGTATAAGCAACCTGAACCTGAGCGTTGCTGAGCGGTGTTACGGTTGATGTGGTTTCGTCAAAATCCGTAATTTTACCCAGAAGCATGCCCCTGGTGTTATCGATGGTAATGCTGTACAGGCTTTCGATCTGGCTTTTGAACGATTCAAAGTTCGTAGTGGTCTCCAGATAAAAGTTATGAGGCATTTTCCAGTAGTTGTCGCTGTTGAAGAAGTATGTGTACTGCGGCACATACCCGACCTTGGCGAACTTGAGGAAATCCAAATGGTTGAACGGTACGCCGGTGATGGAGAACCAGCCCGTGGTATCGGATGTGGCGGAGAGTCCGGCATTGTAGAGACTTGCCTGCGCACCGTTAAGCGCGGTATCCGTGTCAGAGTCAAAGACCCAGCCGTCCAGGTTGTTGGTGCTGGTGTTGGGCGAAAGGGACAGGTCCTGAACAATGTTCAGAATACCTGCGTTACCGCCGACATTGACTTCCACCGTGACTGGGGCGCCTGGTTGATATCCGGTGGAGGAGGCTTCCAGATCATATGTGCCGTCGGCCAGGTTGCCTGCGTAGTAGGTGCCGTCTGTATTGATTGGAACACCGGTGATGAATGTGCCGGTAGTGCTGTCGTAGATGTCCACCGCGCCTCCGGTAAGCGGACTAGTTGTGGCGCTGTCGTAGACGGTTCCGGAGATGGATCCTTCATTGCCGCCCCAGGTCCCGTCGAGTACTTCCAGACTCAAGTCATAGGTGTCCAGGCTGTACAGGGGTTCACAGAAGAAATTGTCTCCCGTGGAAGTGTTGTAGAGTTCGGTCCGGACAATACTTTTGATTTGGGTGGTTGGTGTCTGCAGAACAACATCGGTTCGAATTTCCGCCAGGTCATAGGTGGCGTCGATCAGTGCATACGTTCCCATGAAAGCAATGTCCAGATAATGACTGCCGCCCGCAGTGCCGGTGGTGTAGCTGAAGTCGGTCCCCTGGATCAGTGCCACACCGGCAATTTCCAGTGATGAAATCGAAGCACTGCTCAGGCTGTCTGAAAAGTAAAACTTCATGTGATCAAAACCGTCTTCACCGGAGAGAAATTCGGGCCGAACCAGGACCTCGACCAGGGCGTTGGGATTCCCTGTGTCCAGTGTATGGGGCGATACTTCAGACCCGGCGAAATCAAGGACATTGGATGCGCTGTTTCCGAAGATAAACAGACGGCCGCCCATGGCATCTCCATTGGCATCCTCTTCCTGGGCGTAGACTGCGTCTGCTGTACTGGTGTTGTCCGCGGAGACATCGGCCTTCCAGACATTATTGACCACGGGCGAATCCGCGGTAAATCCAAGGGTGAATTCATATTGATTGTTGAGATTTGTCCCCCAGACCGAGAAGAGATTGATGGTGATCACGGTCCAGCTGCCTGAGGCGGATGTGGTTGCGGTGAAATCCACGCCGGAGGAGAGGGTGTCCACGGCAGTTCCGTTCTGGGTGACCGTGATCTGAGAACCCATGGCAAGTGCTGTGAATGCATTCGGCAGGCTGACCGTGAGCTGGTCAATGCCGTTGCTGTCTGAATCAAACCAGGCTGCGGCAATGACCTGAAAGGTTTGCCCCGTGGTTCCGGGCGTAATTTGGGTCGGCGAAATTTCCGCACCCAGCATGCCCAGATTGCTTGAGGAACCGCCGCCGGTGCCTTCAAAAAGATAGAAATCCACACTGCCGGTGTATACGCCGCCGGTTACGGTCAACACGGTTCCGGAATCATAATCCGGTATATTGTCGTAGACCATCCATTCATAGCTCTGGGCGCCGGCTTCAGCAATATAATTTCCGTCCGTCAGGTCGGTGATCTCATAGTACCCGGAAGCATTGGTCGGAGAAGAGCCGGCCCAGTAATATTCAAAAACCCCGCCGCCTACATCCACCTTTTCATAGACATCCACATAGGCGTCCGTAATAGGGGTGGTGGTTGCGCTGTCGTACACATAGCCGGAGATGGAAATAACCGGTGCGGGGGTGAACACAGCATTGGCGACGCTGTCAAACCAGATTTCCTCGCCCGCATCGTACATGCTGTCGGCATCCAGGTCGTGAAAGAGCAGGTGCTGAGTGATGCCGGTGGTTCCGTTTGCAGCGGTGCCGACCAGAAGTGTGTCCAGTCCACCCAGGCCGGGATCATCGAAGCTGCCGGGATATTCTCCTTCCACCCAGACGGCTTCGCCGCTGTCCCAGATTCCATTGGTATTGGCATCTTCATAGCTGACTCCGCCAACGGCCAGTGCGTTGTATCCCGTATCTCCTTCAATGCTGTCCCATGTACCGTCTCCCCCGTCATAAACCATCAGATCTGCCTTGGGTCCGGATCCGCCGTCATCGACTTCGTGAGCGCCCCGGTCGATCTCGCTGACCAGGTCACTGTCGCCATCCATGAACCGGCGTTTGCCCATGATATCGACTTCCAGCTGAAGCGGACCGCCGGAGTCCACAAACGGGCTGCTAGGCTGAAGCATAAGAAAGTGGGGATTAAAAACCGTATAGGTCACACTGGCCAGATCTGCGTCGGTACAGTAAAAGGGGCGCTCCACAGAGACGGACGGTTCGGCCACGGAACTTACCTGCCGTATCTGGCCGGCGGCTGGTCCGGAGGTGATCATCAGGTACCCGTAGGTGAGGTCCACACCGGTCCAGGACGGCGTGGTGTTGAGATCCGTTATGGTGCTGACCGTGCTGCCGCTGCCTGCCGTAGTGCCGGTAAAGGTGAGTGTTGTGCTGGCAAAGAGAGGGTCCGTATTCATGCTGTTGAATTCTGAGATGCCGCCCAGGGAGTTGCCCAGGTTGTAATTGAAGCGTCCGTTGTTTTCAACTGTTCCGCTGCTGGTGTTTCCCATATAGATTGCGCTCTCTCCGGCACTGGCGCCTCCGCGCATGATGGCGTTGTTTTTGACCACACAGTTATTGATGCCGGAAGCAAAGTAGATTCCGTAAGCGGTTCCACTGCTTCCCCCCTGGAAAATGGAGTTGTTGGCAATAATCGGACCGGTGGATGCGCCGGCAAAGTTAATGCCGTACAGCCAGGCGGTTCCGATCATATTGTTTCCGACCTTGGCATTGCCTCCGGCCGTGGCGTTGGAGAAATAGATTGCACTGCGATTGGCTGTTCCGGTATACATCAGGCGGCATCCACCGATGGATACGCTGTCCATGTTGACATCAATGCCGTTGTAATCACTGTTCTGGAGGATAAGCAGACAGGTTAGTTCGCAGTAGGAATCGCTGACAGAAACTGCGGAGGCGGATCCCTTCTGAACAAGGATCAGGTCCATGACGGTTGACAGGGTGGATCCGGCTGTAAACGAAATCACCGGGGAGCTGGAAGCGGCCGGTCCTTCGATGACCGGGGTTTCATTCCATGAGCTGCGGATAGTGATATCGCTCGTAGAAATCGTAATGTTTTCCGGATACACGGAACTGTCCGTGATTTCAATGACATCGCTGCCGGCTGCCGCGGTCAGGGCATCGGAGACCGTGGAGTAGTGTGTGCCCAGGCCGAGTATGGGGGTCCCTTTGGTCACCTCAATGGTGGCCGGGTCCATGGTCTCCCCGGCAAAGGTGTTCTGCAGAAAGAGCAGGCTGAACAGAAAAGCGATGACAGTGTTTCGGGTTATACGAAACAGACGAAGCGGATTGGCAGATGTATACACGTCAATCTTCTCCTTAAAGTATGGAAATACGGATTTATTTGCTTATTTAATACTATACTCCGAAAACAGGAAAAATCAACGGGAAATCAGGATTTCAGCAGGGGTGAATATTTTCACATGCGATACATATATCTTTTTCAGCATCAATCCATAGAAAAATAAGCAGCATCCTCTATATACACGGTATATTTTCATGATATACTCAAGCAGCACATACGATGACCAAACCCTTTTTTTCGGAGTGTATCATGGATACAATTCAAATGCCAGCCAGGGAAATTACGGTCAGTGAAAACGCGGATGTGGTTGTTGCCGGGGGCGGGCCTGCGGGGTTTGCTGCGGCCATTGCCGCTGCACGCCAGGGGGCAAAGACCTTGCTTGTTGAGGCTGCCGGGTGCCTGGGAGGTCAGGCGACAAGTGGTCTGGTCGGACCGTTTATGGATACGTTCGGCACAGAGGGTATCTACACAGAGCTTCTTGAGCGAATGAAAAAGCAGAATGGAATCCTGGAGGAACGCCGTTTTGACGCGGAACTCTGTAAACTCATAATGCAGGAGATGCTCGATGAATCCGGCGCCGGACTGCTGCTCTTTACAATGACCGCGGATGTGCTTCAGGAGGATCATCAGGTAAAGGGCCTGCTGATTGCCAACAAGGCCGGGCTGACCGCTGTTCAGGCAGACGTTATTATCGATTGTACCGGTGACGGGGATGTGGCCTTTTATGCCGGTTCGGCGTATGAGAAGGGAAACAAGGCCGGATTCCTGCAGGCCTCGACCCTGTGGCTCGAAGTGGACGGTGTTGATGAGCAGGCATACGAAGCAGGACGGCAGAAATACAGGGAGGATCTTGCAGCGAATTTTAACAGAGAACGGGCTGCCGGCCGTTTGAACATGCCCGAACATGCCAAGGTCCGGCTTATCTGGAAGGGCAGCACAATCGCCCCGCATCGCTACAGCGTAAACACCGATACTGCTTTTAATGTGGACTGCACGGATCCGCGCGCTCTGACGCAGGCGACCTGTGAATCCAGACAACGGGTCTTTGAGGTCATTGAGTTTTTCCGTAAATATCTGCCGGGCGCGTCCGAATGCACGGTCAACAAAACCGGTTCCATCTTTGGGGTTCGTGAAACCCGGCGATTCAAAGGTGTGGAGTCCATTACCGGCGGCGATGTGGTCAAGGGCACCAAGCGTACGGACGGTATCTGCCGTGCGTCATTTTTTCTCGACCTCCACGACGGAGACAGCCACCAGGGAGTCAAAAACCGGTGGGGCAAAGACCGGCCGGAAAAGGGCGACTGGTATGAGATTCCTTATGGTTGTCTGGTGCCGGAAAAAACAGACGGTCTGCTGCTGGCCGGCAGAAATATTTCCAGCGACAGGGATTCCAACGGCTCACTTCGGATCATGCCTACGTGCATGGCCACAGGCCAGGCCGCCGGAACCGCTGCGGCAATCTGCGCGAAAGAGGTGATTCAACCCAGAGACCTGAAACCGGAAAAACTACAGCCCATACTCAAGGATCGGTATTCTGTAACCCTGGCGCATCACATTTAAAACCCTACACCGATCTGCAGGAACAGGGTTTTGTCCGTACGTTCAATTCCATCGGGAGGGTTGTGGTCATAATCCACGATAAAGACGAACCGCGAGTGGATGTATTTGGCCAGCTGATACTTCAAACCCGTTTCTGATGTGACGGTGAATTCTGTGGTAAATCCCTCAAAGGGATTGCGGATACTGGCCTGCTCATAGAAGTCCAGCCCTTTCATGATCTGAAGCTGGTAATCCAGTTCCGTACGCATCGCCAGAAAACTTTCGTCTTCTGCATCTTTGTAGAATCGGTTAACCTGCGAAAGACCGGGCCCCACAGAGAGCCAGTGCCGGCTGTCTTTAAATACGGTATAGTTGATGCCTGCGGCTTCTTCGGCCTCCAGGTCCAGGTCACGAAATCGGTCAAAACCCACCCGTGCGAGAACAAACCACGAGAGCAGGTCAGGCTTGAAGTAGTTGTCGTATCGGATACCGAGTTCTCCGTTTCGGGTCGTGACCTGTGAGTCTTCCTCACCATTCTCTTCCACCTCAGTGATGGTCAGGTTGTAGTCCCCCTTGATTGTAATTTTATCCTTGAGCTGATTCTTCAAGAATGTTTTGCGTTCCGTGATGGTGAAGAAGTTGATGGATGTCTCCTCGGTATTTCCGAACGAGGACGTCAGTCCAAAGAGCGCAGACGCGGACCATTTGACCTGGTATTCCTTGACGTTTTTTATAGCATGAATGTCTTCGGCGTTCATGGCCTGTGTGGTTCCCGCGGTTTTGGATACGATCTGCATGCCCTTTTCACTGGTTTGAATCTTGCCGTGGAGAATTTCTCCGGTGGTCAGCTTGACTGGAACATCACGGTCGATCTGTACGTGGTCAATCTTGGACCAGTCCACGGTGATGTCCCCGTATTCCGGTGCCGTAATCACGAGTTTGTTTTCTGCCATATGTTTGATGGTTCCGGTAATTCGATCTCCATTCTTCATGACCACTGAATCAGCGAATACAGCGCAGACGGTTGTCGCCAGAACAAACATCGTCAAAAATAAACGTTTCATTTCAAGTCTCCTCATTTCTTTGCGCGGAAAAAGGGTTTGTTGATTTCCCAGAGTTGGTCCGCCAGTTCCGGGATTGTGTCAAAATCGTGGATCAGTGGGTCCAGGTGGAGCGCCTGTACAAAGGCCTTCCGATCTCTGTTGACTGAGGCCCGCAGGGCTGATGTCGTTGAT
>CAZGEP010000039.1:0-31522 GCA_964524955.1 uncultured Planctomycetota bacterium
GTTATCAGTGGCTTGCGTCGCCAATCTCCGTTGATAAAAAATGGAACATCCGTTGGAAAGCGTTCCCAGGCAATACTTACGGCCCACGGCATCCATTAATTCCTGTACTCTCCGTTTTTCCTCATCTGAAAGCGTACCATACATTTTGAACGAGTACATGTTTATAAGAAGCTCCGGAACTCCTTCTTTTGTTATTACCTCAGGATAAGCTGCCAGAGGCGCTCGACCTTTTCGTCTTTTTCAACTAAATATTATTATATTTCTACTTTTCAGAGGTGTCAAGACAAAAAGGAGTGCATCCGATCTGGACTGGTTTTATTGCGTTAATCGCTGGGGGTGGCTCAGGAATGCGATTCCTCTGTCAGATATGTTTTGGTTTCTGGAGATTAGCGTTGACAGACAACTATATCCACGATCAACGGGAAGTGATCGGAACCTGCGTCTGCGCCGATCTGCCTTTCTATTACAGCAATATCCGGGGAATGAAGGACATGGTCTATCGGAATTCGCAGAAGAAAATTGCTGTTCGGCCAGGAAGCCTGCACCCCGAATCCACGGGAGGAGTCCTGCAGTCCGCTCTGTTTGAGCAGATGCCGAAAGTGACCGTTCCACGGCGTGGTGTTCAGGTCGCCGATCAGTAACAGGGGACGGACATCCCGTGCCAGCTCTGCAAGTCCGGCAAGCTGCTGATTCCGCCACCGGGAATACTGCGAACCCCATGGAGGAACCGGATGCGTGGCAATCACACGCAGCTGCTCTTTTCCTGTATCAAGGGTGGCGACGATGGTAGGCACTCCGGCATTACCAACGGATACGATATCGCTTTCGACAATCGGAAACCGGCTGAAGAGCCCGATGCCGAAGTTATCCGACCTCGGCCGGGTAACACGATACGGAAGCAGCGGATCAAGCCACGTCAATTCCTTCAGCCACCGGGCGCTGATTTCTTCAAGAACCAGAATATCCGGTTTTGCGCGCTGTACGACCTGGCGCACTTTGTCCGGATTACCGCTCCGGGTATTGACGTTACTCAGCATAACCCGACGCGCCGTTCCCTGATCCGGTGCTGCCTGTTCTTTGCCAAACCAGAGCGGAAGGATGCAGATCAGATCTACACTCGCAAAAGCCAGAAACACGACTGCCCGTTTCCAGCACCGTAAAAGAAAAAACAAAAACCCGATCATAATCAGACCTGTCAAATACTGAACCCGGAAATGGGAGAACAGATCTGCAAACCAGGATAACGGCCCAAGGAATCCAAGCAGTGTTGCGGCAGCGGACACACCTCCGGCAACGGTGAGCAGCCCCCGAAACTGGACGTGAAAAAAAAATACAGAAGCAGGGGTTGTTTTTTGGTCTTCCATGCCGGTCATTGCCTGTTTTCTTTTATTGTCTTCTTCTCACCAATACGCTTCAGGTATTCGTTTTGATTCACGCATGACGCTTACTGCCTTATTCTGCGATTTTATTCGGGATTTCAAAGAGATCGCGTTTGACCTCCAGGTAATAGAGGTAGTTGTCATACGGCACATCCGCCTGGACCCGGTGGTCGACATGCGGAATGAATCCGCCCTCATCTGCCAGGGCTTTGAGGCACTGGAGCTCTTTGCGGATTTCAGACTTGTCCCGGGTGAGCACCACCTTATCCACGCCGCCCATCATGCGGATTCCGGGATGGTCTTTGCGCAGGATTTCCGGATGAATGCCCGAGGCGACCTCCAGCGGGAACATGATGTTCACACCGTTATTCAGCCAGCCCGGCATCAGGGTTTTGAAATCACCGTCGCAGTCCACGTATCCGTATTTCGCGCCGGCTTTTGCATAGATATCCATGACCCGTTTCATGATCGGTCCGCACTTGTTGATAAAGAAATCCGGTGTTACGACCGGACCGTTTTTAAATGCAATATCCTCCCACCAGGAAACCAGATCCACGGATACATGCTTTGTGATTTCTTCTGCCACAGCAGCGCTCACGTTTCCAATGTCCTCCAGGATTTCATCGAGCAGTTCAGGCTGGTCGTAGAGGGCCATGCAAATGCCCTCAAAGCCCATCCAGTTGCGGACCTTGCCGGCGGTGCTTCCGGCATGGGACTGGAGGATGTAATTGCGGTCCTTTGTTTTTTCAGCAACGTCTTTAAGATCTGTCAGAATCCGCTTGTTCAGATCGGTATGCAGACGTTCCTTAAAGGGCTGATAGCTTTCGCGGTCTTTGATGGGGAATTCCAGGTAATGAGGAATCGTGTCCTTGCCGTCCTTAAACACCTCGCATTTGATGTGGTTGTGGTCGTAGATAATCTGGTGTTCGCCGTCATCTTCCAGCACCTCGCGTTCAAATCCGGGCTGAATATCCACGTTTGAGGGAATGGTCTTGCGCCACACATCAAAGCCGAAATAGACATCTGCCTTGCTGTCGTTGTTCACGTATTCGGGAAGACCCTCCTGGTGCCAGCGCCGCAGCGTTCCCTTCCAGTAACCGAATTCCATGTCAATAATCCGGTCTACTTTCTGGAATTCCATGGTATTCATAAACCGTTCCCTGGGAGGCATCTCTCCATCCGGAACCGGTATATTTTCATACGTTGACTGTTTTTCAAATAATGCCTTAAATTCTTCAGCTTCCATGATTGTTCTCCTGGTATTGGTAAACGTCAGCCTCTGCCTGACTTTGTAAACCAATTATACACTCTTCCTCGGGTGAAAGGAATAGCTGCAAGTAATAATACATGGATAATAGTAATATATTATCGCCTGAGAAAGCCTTTTATATGGGCATGACAGCATACATATGGATATATATCATTTCCTTGGATTTAATTATGCGCTCCGAATTCCCAGGGCAAAGCTCAGAAACGCCAACGCGGATCGCAAAAATCCTACGTTGCAGTGCTAAAGCCACCCGGTAGCCTGAGCCAGAAGCGTGACATAATACACATAGTTATCCCAGGAAACGTCATGGGGAATGCCGTGGTCGCAGGACGGGATGTATCCACCGGAATCCATGACCGGTTTAAGGCGGGTGATTTCCTCTTCAATGGCTCGTCCTCCTTTGGCGATCAGCCGTTTGTCCACACCGCCCCGAAACGCCATTCGGGTTCCAAAGTCGCTTCGGAATTGATTGATGTCATTTCCGGCTGCCACTTCAATGGGATCACACAGATTGATGCCAGCCTCCATCCAGATTGGAATCAGTTCACCAATGAATCCGTCCGAGTCCATGCCGTAGAGCGGGCAACCCGCGCCCCGGATGACTTCACCCCATCTGCTGTAGGTGGGCAGCAGAAACTCCCGGACCATATCCGGAGAGATCATGGAAAATTTCTTGTAGGCCATGTCCTCGGAAAAATGAACCATGTCCGGCACCATGTGTTCAAATGATTTTTCCAGAAGCGTGATAATGTATTCCTCCCAGAACGCAATCATGTCCCGGACCAGCTCCGGATTGTCATAAAAGAACATGCACAGATTTTCAAATCCCACCCATTCGCGGACCTGCCAGAATGGGCCGGAAAAGTTCAATGTAACCGGCCAGTCCCGTTCGGCAAGGACTTCAGAGTACCTCTGAATATCTTCCGGAAATCGTTCAGGATCATCCGGGTTGTATCGGGCCTTCATGCTCTCCCAGTCGCTGCGGTTTTCCACCGGACACTTGATCCAGCGCCGGGTAACAAAATCAATGGCGTTGCGCAGGTATTCGGTGGTGAATTCATTGCTGATTTCGCAGATATTTCCTTTCCAGTCCTGTACGATCTGTGAGGTCTCCTTGCGCTCAATGACCTTTTCCTCAAAATGAGGCCGCATGCGTTCATCCACAAAAAAGCTGCATCCTGCTCTGGGGAGTTCCTCGCTGCCGCCTGCCATCCGGTAGGCATACGCTTGAACATTTTTTTCTTCTGCAGGCAGGCCTTCGCGATGCCATCGCTCGCGGGTAGACTTTCGTCCGCCGCCGGGGGTAAAGGGGATTTTGTCTGGTTTGCCGAATAAAAGGGTTTCGAGAAATCGTTCACGCATATTCATTTTTTCTCTCCTGTCGGGTTGACAAAAAGGCGTTGGGTTTTATAATATGTACGAATAAACTATTTATACTATTATTCTAAGGCCTTTATTAAGGCTTTCAATGCAGTTATTGAGCATAGTTATGGATAATTCGACAAAAAGACTCCCGGTTTCCCGAAGTGAGCAGTACCGCGACCCGCTTCCCCTGGAACAGGATATTGGACTGTGGGTAGACCGGATTGGGTTTCAGGTCCAGCGCGCCTCGAATTCGCCGAGAAAAATGCGTCTGCTGGGATTATACGGCGCCGTGTATGTGGAGACCGGCCAGGGTGTCTTTATTTCAAGGTCCATGGGCAGGCAGGAGGTTCGTCCCGGTCATGTAATGGTGCTCTTTCCGGATGAACCGCATGTCTATTTCCCGTCCCCCCAATGGTCGACCCGATGGATTGTATGGAGCGGTCCTGAGGCGGGCATACTGGAAGAAAACAGCTATCTGACGCCGGACAATGCCCTGATTATGGATGCGCACGGCCGGACCGCTGCGGCATACACAACGCTGTCTTCATTGATACACAAGGAAAACAGAGGTGCGGTGCTTCAACGCAAACTGATTGTCACAGAACTCATCTGGCAGCTCTATCGGATCCTTGAGACCGATCCCGGTACCCGGTGCAGAGAAAAGGAAATGGAGCAGATGGTTCGTGAGATTCAGAAGGAGTTTACCCGCGATACGTCGATTGCTGAGATCGCTGCCCGGTTTCATCTGAGCCCTACTCATTTTCGTCGCCGGTTTCGTGAGTTTACTGGACTCAGTCCCAGGCGCTTTATCATGCGCCTTCGAATTTCAAAGGCCAGGGAGCTTCTTGCGCAGGGGGATTCCATCAAACAGGCGGCAGCTGCATGCGGGTACGAGGATGTCTTTTACTTTATGCGGGTATTCAAGCAGATAACAGGCATATCCCCCGGTCGGTTTGCGGCAGGTCTGAAATAAAATGGTTATACGCTGCATACTGCCTCAAACATGGCCCGAATATTTTCCAGCGGTACATCCGGGTTTATGGTGTTTGAGGTAAAGAGTACCAGGGATGCATTGTCCCTGCAGATGTTTATGGCCTGATGAACCTTTTCCGTGATCTCTTCCGGTGTGCAGACCGGAAGTTCGGTGGTTACAGCCAGGGGGCCCAGGATGATCAGCGGTTCGCCGTCTGGCGTACGCCGCGTGACAATCTCCTCCAGCACCATGCCGCATTCGGGCTGAAAGCCCTGCAGGCCCTGGACGCCGGAGTCGATCAGAAAATCAAGCAGCAGGCGGACATCACCGTCACAGTGCCAGATGGGTCGGCAGCCTGCCTCAATCAGCGGTTCCAGTCCGTATCGCAACTGCGGTGCATAATACGTTTCCATGAATTCCACGGATACCATGGGACCGCGTTGCGTGCAGATATCCTCACCCAGGAACACCGCCCCGGGGTAGAGACCTTCCTGAAATGCTCGCGCCACAAGGCGTGACTGGCAACGGCCCTGAGCTCCGCCAACCTCCATCAGTTTCTGTGCCCGGTCCGGATACATACCGATGACCAGAAAAAAGTTCTCGTAGCCGTAGTTGCCATACCAGGAAATCCGTGCACCGGCCCGCCAGTTGGCCGGCATCCACACCATATCTTTGCAGCGTTCCTGCATGTCTTTGAGTGACCGGGAATACGCCGCGTATTCTGCTTCAAAATCAAAGACGGATTCAATCTGCTCGGGCAAGGGCAGGGCATCAATCTCAGCAATGGTCTCCTCCAGACTCATTCCCTTGTTGCTGTGCGCGTAGCTGGTGTGGTCTACACAGCGATAACTGCCGCGTGTGGTCGGTACAAAGACCCCGATCAGGCCGTCAGCGCCCAGCATCTGGTAGGCCTGAATGCTTACGCCCCGTGGATCCTTCCAGTATTCATCTTCGGATGTACGGGTAAGGGCCATGATGTGTTCCGGACAGGCAATCCATCCGCCCATCACAGGCGTTCGGTCCGGCTTCTTCAGCGAAAAAGCCGCGTCCAGTCGTTGTCGGTGCGTCATGTTCGTGTCCATGATTCTATCCTTCAAAAGAAAACGCAAGATTCGAGAAAAGTGGAATTATAAAGAAAGGGGTTTTAAAATACCAATGAATTCTCCGATGGATTTCAGAAACAGCGGTTTTTCTTGAAATACGGAAAATTTGTCTACAATAGGTTGTATCTACGGCTGCGGAGTTCAAGAAGCGAATGAATGATGCCGGCACCCGCTGTGATGTATGGACATACCCGGGAGAGGGGCATGCTTTTTTTAACTGCAGAGACGGCACCAATCCATACTATTACGCAACCGTGATGGAAGCAGACCGGTTTCTTGTTTCTCTGGGATTTCTCAGCGGTATGCCGAAGCTGCAAGAGTCGGCAGTCAACGCTGTCCGCCTCTAATCATCCTCCGTTCAGTGGATGATAATGGTGACCTTGGCCCTGGTGGTGGTAGAGCTTTCTTCAATGCTGATGATGCAGATTCGCTTGTCCTTCCGAAAAAAAACGCTGTTCAGATCTGATGCCTGATTCATCATGGATTCTGTTTTGCTGTCGCGTTTCCATCCTCTGGCAGTCAGGATTTTCTCCATCTCAGCAATGATCTCGCTGTTTGGAGCAAAGGTTTCGTACAGTGCCGCGCATTTGCCGCCCCGGTGGATCAGGAAAATCCGTTTGCCGGAAGGCGGCTCCGGAACTCCCAGGGGCAGCTTTTCCTTTTTCGAGGCAGTGCCTTTTGCTTCTTCCACATATACGGTATAGTTGCAGCCTTTTCCGCTGGCGGATGCATAGGCCGCCAGATAGAGTTTCTTTCCGTGCGGGGTATCGCAGACACCCATCTTGAAGTCCGGACCGCGCATCATCCGGATATTGCTGTATCCTTTTTTCTTCAGATCCAGCATGAAGCTGTCTGCGAACTCGCTGTAGTTCATGTCCGCATCACCCTTCCAGGATTGAACCTTCCGGTTGTTGACCGTCGTTTCCTGGGATGTCTCCGAGAGGACGATATCGGTGTCTGTTCCGGGGTCGCTGAAATTTCCCATGTTCAGAACGGCAAAGACGCCGAGGAAAACGGTAAAGAAGAGCAGGATCGGAACCACGGGGTTCAGGGATTTGTTTTTAGGTTTTTCCATGTATCTGTCATCCGTTCGCGCAGCAGTCGGCTGCGCAGTGCACGTAATTCACTGGTTGTTTTCCTGAGGTTTGCTTCAAGGGTATCCGCTCGTTCGGAGAGTTCTCTCATGACAAAGATATCCTGGCCAAAGAGTTCGGTGTAGAGCTGTTCGGAGAAAAAGCGGGGTGTCTCGGTCTCGGTACGGGTTTCGATCTCGGTCTTCACCCGTGAAAGGTTGAGGCGAATCTGTTCGAACCTGCGCGCAAGATAGGCATAGCGTTCCTCAAGAACAGCTCGAGACTCTTTTCTGATCTGGTGGACGTTCTCATGCTCTACAAACATTTGAAGGATCCTGACATGGTAAATATCTCAAAGAATCATTGGTAATTTATACCAGAAAACAGTGAAATTGCGAGAAAAACATTTGTATTTCGAAAGGGAACTCAACCGCTGTTAGAGGCAATGTAAGAAAACACACATATAAAAATTTTGTTTTAACCCTTGATTATTAGTCATCATGAGTATAAAATTTAACGTTTCATGACTTTATGAAAGAAGGCGAGGTCTATGCGCTTTTCGAACAAGCTGTTTGTTCATTTTCTGCTGATTAATATTTTCTGGACAACCTGCCTGTATGTCTTTGTGTGCTGGCGGCATGACCGTGATGCAACTGCCACGGATTCGAATCAGAACCCGTCGGTTGCTGTCGCCCAAAGCGCTTTACCCTTAAAGACTGCTGCTGCCGCAATCACTTCCGACTCTTTTAACCTTACAGAAACACAACCCCCATCTTCGGAAACAAACGCACTCATCATTCCCACGGATGTGCATGATGCGCCCCTGGAGGTCCGAACCGTTAATAAACGAACCTGTCCGGTGGCCTTTCATCCAGTGGACGAGAACATCAAACCGATTTCCGGGAACACAAAAAAAGACATTCCGATACACAAGACAGACACGCTCACGCAAACCGATACAGGTGATTACAAAACAACGTTCAAACTCCTGGCTCGGGATAATGTGTCGATTTCAGACAAACGGATCAACAACCTGGCCAGAAAAATCGAGGAAACCGGAGCCGAGGGTCTTTTCTTTGTACTGGACAAATTCAAGGACACCCGCTCCACAAACTCGGACC
Organism: uncultured Planctomycetota bacterium; assembly: GCA_964524955.1. GTDB lineage: Bacteria > Planctomycetota > CAZGEP01 > CAZGEP01 > CAZGEP01 > CAZGEP01. Next base: position 8,285 of record CAZGEP010000039.1, read on the forward strand.
GCTGGGTGGCCACCGCGGTGCTGGCCTCCATGAAACTGCCTGCGTATTCCGCGGACATTCTCTCCAAAGCGCTTTCCAGTGAAAAGAATGTACCCCTCCGGCGCCTGATCGTCAATACCCTGGCCGAATACGGGACCGAAGATATGATCAATGTGTTCAAGGATATTCTAAAGAACACCAATGAGGATATCATGGTCAAGCTTTACGCCGCCTATGCGCTTGCCAAGCGGGATTACCAGGAAGGCTTCAGCAAACTGTATAACTTTTATGCAGACGCGGGTGAGACCAATTACGATATCAAGGTCAAGCTGATTGAATTCATGGGAGATATTCAGAGCCCCAAATCCTTTCCTTTTTTCAAGAAAATCCTTCGCTCGGAAACAGACCCGGCCCTGGTAATCTCCGCACTCCAGAAAATCATTTCCATTGATGAATACAAATCCATTCAGGAACTGGAATGGCTGCTTGAGAATTCTGAGGACGCAGAAATCACCAAGGCTGCGAATCAGTTCTACAACAAGATAGTCCAGGGCGAAAAAGACTGACCCTTACACCCCCTATTTAATCTTGACTGTTGCGATCCACGTATTGTCATTGAACTTCAAGAGCAGCGTGACCGAATCCCGCTTGCTGTTCTTTTCAAGCGCGGCAAAGAAGGCCTCAGCATTCGGCATCCGCTTGCGGTTGACCTCCAGGATCAGGACGCCGGGCCGAAGCCCCTTGCGGGCTGCATCGCTTCCTGGTTCCACGGCTGTAATCATCACACCGTTTGTCTCCTTGTATCCAAACTGTTTGGCCAGCTTCGGGGTCAGGTCCTGCACCTTGAATTCCAGCTCGGTTTCAATGGTCGTTCGTTTGGACGCCGTTGTTTTCATGGAATCCGGATGCGTTCCGATCACCACTTCCACATTCATCTGCTTTCCGTCCCGGTTAACCAGGAGTTTCTTTTTCGATCCCGGTGCCTGGAGGGACACGTAATTCCGGAAGGAGCTCAGCGAATCAAATGTCCGACCGTCAAACTTCATAATCACATCATAGCGTTTCAGGCCGGCCTTATCCGCTGCCGTGCCGGGCTGAACCTGAGAGACAAGCACCCCTTCTTTAACCTTCAGACCCAGATTTTCCACGTTCTCTGGCGTAACCTCTTTAATCCCGATTCCAAGGTATCCGCGAACGACCTTTCCGCTTTTAATCAGCTGGTCCTTGATCTTCTGAACCATGTTTGCAGGAATGGCAAACCCGATGCCCATATTGCCGCCGTTCTGGCTGAAGATGGCTGTGTTCATGCCAATGACCTTGCCGCGTGTATTCAGCAGCGGGCCGCCGGAATTGCCCCGGTTGATGGCTGCATCCGTCTGAATGAAGTCCTCGTAATCCGTTATCCCCATGCCGCTCCGGCCTTTGGCGCTGACCACACCCACACTGACCGTACGGGTCAGACCAAACGGATTGCCGATGGCAATCACCCATTCGCCTACACTGAGTTTGCTGGAATCACCGAATTCAAGAAAGGGAAGTTCTTTCTTTCCCTGAACCTTGATGACCGCAATATCGGATTTTGGATCCGAGCCAATACGCCGGGCCGTGTAATCCTTTCCATCAATCGTGGTCACGGTAATCTCATCTGCATCTCCGACCACATGGTGATTGGTCAGAATGTATCCATCTGCAGAAATGATAAAACCCGATCCCAGCCCCTGTATCTTGCGCCTGGGCGCTGGCCGCTGCTGAGGCTGACGGAAGAAACGTTCCATGGGGTCGGGCCCGAAAAATTCAAACGGACTGCCCTTGTACTGGAATTGCCGACCGGTTTCCACTTCCTTCTCCACCTCGATAAAGACAACCGAGGGCTCCACCTGCTTGACAATGCTGGAAAATGCCTTGGACGTCTTATCCAGCAGTCTGAGGGCTTCCTCATCCGCACGGGCCAGTACCGGAAAAACAAGAAACAGTGCCAGAACTGCAATTATGCTCTTTTTCATCATTTTTCTCCTTCCTTAATAAATGCGATTCATTTCTACACTGGTCTGTTGTTGCCGGCAGGACATTTCGGCATCCGGCAATGCGTTCAATACGTATTGTGGCAACTTTCATTCCAGTTTTTATGGAAACGTAAACATTTACATATGAGTGCTTTAGGGGTTTGCTGCTTGATGACAAAATGTCGCATTCCGACAAAATGTCACTGACAGACCACTATGTTGAATTTTTCATGCTTGGCCTGCCAGAGCCTGTTGTACGGCAGGATTTCAATCTGAATTTTCCGTGGAAGGCTTTCAGCCAGCTTTCGAAGGCCCTGCCAGTGCCCGGGACGGTCATTGTACTCCGGGATTGTTGGCGATCGAAGAATAACCGAAGCCCCGTCATGGACAGGCACTGTCATGGGTGGGGTTTATCAACACTGGGTACTGTCATACGATACGTCTATTGACTGTAAGTTCGTTTCGTGCACTTCGACTGTCTTTTCTTCCCTGAAAGTCTTTGGTGATGATTTGATAGAGCTCGGGGTTCCTGGTTTTCATATGCATTCTTCCAAGCGTGCCTGCTTTTGACCCGTATACAGAATGGAATTGTAGCTGGTAATGCATATTTCCGGAAACGAGATAATGTCACACCCATGAAGACTTGCTGTTTTTACAAACTCACGCATTCTGTCAATATTACGCACTTTGTTCGTTGGATCAGAATTGAATTGTACTGCGCCAACATGCAATTTGGTTTTAGGCTCCATAAGCAGACTCCGTTTGTAGTCGAACATATCGGTGAACGGTTGTTTCACATCTTCCCTCATCCCTCTTTACCTTTCTCTCTCTTTTGTCCGTACGTTGCGGACGTACCGTGTTTGCGATTGAAGTGGCGGGCCAGGAGCGTTGGCTGGATTGGCTGAAAATCAGGATTGATCCTTCGGGTCTGGGCAGCTGTACGGGCCAGATATTCCAGAATCACGCTGTTTTCCACAGCCTTGCGTGCCGAAGGCCCCCACGTAAAGGGACCGTGCGATGCCACCAGGATCATGGGCACATCTAAGACAGACCGGTTCGCAAGCGTCTCCCGGATCTTAACGCCCGTTACATGTTCGTAATCGCCGTTGATCTGCTCATCTGACAGCAGCCCGGTACATGGGATCTCACCGTTAACGTAATCTGCATGCGTAGTGCCGTAACAGGGAATGGACTCACAGGCCTGGGCCCAGGAGGTGGCATAGGGAGAATGGGTGTGCGCCACACCGCCGATTCCGGGAAAGGACCGGTAGAGTTCAAGATGGGTCCTGGTGTCGGATGACGGTCGAAAGTCGCCCTCCACCACATTACCGTCCATGTCTACCAGCACAATCGACTCTTCAGTCAACGATTCATAGGGTACCCCGCTGGGCTTGATCGCTACAATATTCTGTTTGCGATCGATTCCGCTGACATTGCCAAAAGAATAAATGACCAGTTTCTGCTTGACCAGTTCCAGGTTGGCTTCCAGTACCTGGCTGCGTAATGTTTTTTTCCAGCCCACTCTTATGCCTCCCGGGTAAGAAACGTTTGTGTGAATTTTCCAAGCTCCATGTATTTTCCATACAGCCGGTCATACATTTTTGTTCGTTCTGCGTCCGGGGTAAACTCCTTGACATACCCGCTGTTCATGTGCTTCTGCGCCTCTTCAACCGATCCGTACAGTCCGGCCGCAGCGGCCGCGCACATGGCCGCTCCAAGAGCGCATGCCTGATCTGAGCCCGCAACCCGTATTCTGCGGTTGAGCACATCAGCCAGAATCTGCATGACAAAATCGGATTTCTTTGATATTCCGCCGATGGCAATTATTTCGCGAATAGCGACTCCCTGAGACTCATAACACTCATTGATTGCCCTTGCACCGAATGCCGTGGCTTCCACAAGCGACCGAAATATCCGGGGGGCGTCCGTTCCCAGTGTCAGCCCCATGAACACTCCTTTCATGCGCTGGTCGGCAAACGGCGTTCGTCGGCCGTTCAGCCAGTCCAGGGCCAGGATACCGGTTTCCTCCAGTGGCAGAGATTCGGCCTGGCGGGTGAGTTCCGGAAGAACAGCGTTTTGAATTTCTTCTGCGAGTTTCGGATCCTGGATCACATGATTGACCGGCCACGCAAGCAGATCGCTGAACCAGGCGTAGACATCACCAAAACCGGACTGTCCGGCTTCAAGCCCGATATACCCCGGAACCACGGATCCGTCAACCTGGCCGCAGATGCCCTTGATTACTGTATCCTTCAGATCGTCCGCTGGTGTTAATACAATATCACAGGTGGATGTGCCAATGATTTTCACCATAGAGTGTGCTTCAATACCTGCACCCACCGCACCCATGTGCGCATCAAATGCTCCTGCGCCAATCGCAATACCCGGTTCCAGCCCCAGACGCTGTGCCCATTCCTTTGAAAGCGCCCCGGCTTTGGCATCTACGGTTACAGTCTCTGAATACATACGATCACGCAGTCCCGCAAGCAGCGGATCCACACGGGTAAAAAATTCCTCTGCCGGCAGCCCCCCCCAGGATCCATGCCACATAGCCTTGTGACCGGCTGCGCAGCGGCTGCGGCAGATAGCTGCGGGATCCGTTATTCCGGAAAGCACGGCAGGCACCCAGTCGCACATCTCAATCCATGTATGGGCAGCCGCGCTCACCGCAGTATCGTTTCTGAGTACATGAAGGATCTTGGACCAGTACCATTCTGAGGAATAGACTCCGCCCTCGTATCGGGTGAAGTCTTCTCCGCCCCAGTTTCTGGCCGCGTGATTGATATCATCCGTTTCCGTAATCGCGGTATGGTCCTTCCACAGGATAAACATGGCATTGGGATTGTCTGCAAATTCCGGCAGTTCGGCCAGGATCTTTCCCTGAGCGTTCATCGGTGCGGGCGTAGAGCCGGTGGTATCCACGGATATCCCGCGAATGACGTTGCATACATCCTCAGAAACCTCTTTCAGGCTCCGGCAGATGCAGGTTTCCATGGATTCCAGGTAATCCAGGGGGTGCTGACGAAACTGGTTCTTTCCCGGTTCACAGTACTTTCCATCCCGCCATCGTGGATAATTCACCACCGATGTTGCAACTTCCTGCCCGTCTGCCGCGCTGACGATCAAACTCCGCACAGAATCCGTACCAAAGTCCACCCCTATTACATATTCGTCTGTTGCCATAATTTCTCCTTGAACATATAGCTTCTGGTATTTGTTATTGAAAACTGACCATACCAAAATCGATAGCAATTTCAACAAAATCAGTTATTTATCTGCCTCTTGCACTGCGCTGAAAAGTACCGCTCATATATCCTTCAAGCTCTGTAACGACTGACAGCTCCTTCTCAGCAATGTCATACTGTTCCTGCGGATCGTTCTGAATGTCATAGAGCAGCGACGGTTCATTTTCCCGGGTCACCAGTTTGTATCTGCCGTCAAAGACCATGCGCCACCCGTTTAATCCGCTGAAAACATACTCCCGGAGGCTTTGCTGCGGTGACTGCAGAATCGAGCAAAGAGATCTTGAATCTGTAGCTTCAAGCGGTTCAGCACCCGCATACTCCAGAAGCGTGGCTGTGATGTCATGCAGGCTGACCAGCGCTGTGCTGGCTGCGCCTGCACTGACGCCTGGTCCGGCTGCAATCAGCGGAATACCTGTTGACGGCGAATACCAGCTGCATTTGCCCCAGCGGCTGTGATCTCCCAGCATTTCACCATGATCGCTTGAGTAGATGATAAGAGTGTTGTCCAGTTCACCACGCTTGCGTACCGCATCTATAAAGCGCCCGACCTGCCGATCAATGTTCTCAATCATAGCGGCATAATGTCTGCGGTTTCGCTGATGATCATGGGAAGAGTAATCCGGTTGTTCATTGTCAACCGGCATCGAAAAGTCAACGTCGCTCCAATCGTCATGCATACGCTGAGTGACATCCATGGGATTGTGAGGCCCGGTAAAATTCACAACCAGATGCCAGGGCTGCCCCTCGGGAAACTGTTGCAGGAACCGGAGACCGTTCTCTGAAACCCAGTTATCACAGTAGACCTCTTCGGGCAGCGATGTCACGTATGCATCCCGATGATTGCGGCGTTCCGCATGTTCCTGCACATAGGCTTCGGCAAGTCCCTGTTCGTTGAGATACGCAAGATACGGTCCTTTGGGTTTGCCGGCAGCTTTGTACGAACTGCTTCCATCAATCTTGCCTTCATTGTCAATGCCTTCGGTAAAACCCCATTCGTTGAGCGACCGTGAACCGTCAAGATACCAGTCCAGATCTGCGACCGGACTGGCAATGTCCTTGTGAAGATCGAATTTGCCGACACCGCAAACGCGATACCCAACGTCTCGAAGACGTTGATAATATGTTGGAAGGTCCAGCGGATAGTTTTCCCGGTTGCTGGGTACGCGGCAATGCTCGTAGTCCATGCCGGATGCCAGGCAGGCGCGGGCCGGTGCACAAAGAGGAGATGGAGTAAATGCGTTCGCAAACTGCATGCCGGTTGAACAGAGCCGGTTCAAGTTCGGAGTGCGAAGCGGCAGAGCAGTGTTTGTACCCAGCCAGTCAAACCTGTGCTGATCCGGCAGAAAAAAGAGTATGTTTGGTTTTGCTGCAGTCATTGTTTATTCCTCCGTTGCTGTTGTTACGTGGTAATAAACAATCATTCCTTTGGCTCCGACTGCAACGCCATGGCCTGGCAAGACACAGATAAAAAGAATAAGCACTGGAAATAATAATCGCATACGATCCGGCATAAGAGCCTCAATAAATAGTTGTCTTTTCTTCTTTTCTATATAAAAAACGTACAGCTTGCGAGAAAAACATCTGAAACAGGTCTCACTTTTACAGACCGCAAAAGGCAGACATCGGTTATCAGCAAAGGCTGGCGGGAAATTGCTGCCAGCATCGATTCAGTTTACGAGCTGAACACGTCACTCGTTTCTCTTCACCCTTTACTGTCGTTTACGCATCCAGGCCGAATTTCTCGATTTTGCGATACAGGGTCTTGAGGCCGATGCCCAGAGACTTGGCGGCCTGGCTTTTGTTGTTATCGAATTCACGGAGTGCGCTTTGAATCAGCTGTCGTTCCATCTCTTCGATGCTCATTCCGGGGCGCAGACTGACGTCGGTCTTATCCCCGCTCGTTCCCCGAATCTCTGCGGACAGGTCGTCTACATCCACGGTTTCCTGGGTGGCGGTCACGCAGAGCCGTTCGATCAGATTGCGCAGTTCCCGAATGTTACCGGGCCATTCATACGCATACAGTTTGTTGTAGACATTGTTGGAAAGTTGAATCCTGCGGCCGTATTTCTGTTCAAATTCATTGATAAAAATGCTGCACAGCCCGGGAATATCCTCGGTTCGTTCCCGAAGCGGCGGGAGCTCGATATCCACAACATTGATTCGGAAATACAGGTCTTCGCGAAAGTCTCCCTGTTTGATCTTCTCTGACAGGTCCTGGTTGGTGGCTGAGATCAGCCGGATGTCGGTCTTAAGGGTTTCCTCTCCGCCCACCCGTTCAAATTCCTGCTCCTGAAGCACGCGCAGGAGTTTGATCTGAACGGCCAGGGGCATTTCCGCGACCTCATCCAGAAAAAGCGTTCCGCCGTCCGCCAGTTCAAATCGTCCCTTCTTGGTCTTGATGGCACCGGTAAAAGCGCCTTTTTCATGACCGAAAAGTTCACTTTCGATCATATCCCTGGGCAGGGCTGCCAGATTGACTTTGATCAGAGGTTTATTGTGCCTGGAGCTGAACTGGTGGATGGCATTGGCTGCAAGTTCCTTGCCGGTTCCACTTTCACCGGTCAGCAATACAGTGACATCGGTTTTGGCAATATTGCGGATGGTGTCGTAGACCTTCTTGATCTTACTGCTTTCGCCGATCATCTTTTTAGACACGTCCTGCTCGATCAACTGCTCCCGGAGTTTGTTTCGCTCCAGGTAGAGACTGCGCATTCGCAACGCCCGGGTAATGCTGGTGCGGAGCTCGTTAAGTTCAACGGGTTTGACCAGGTAATCCCAGGCGCCATTGCGGATGGCGGTCTGACAGGTTTCCACGGTTTCGTTTCCCGTGATCAGGGAAACGGGTATGTCCGGATAGTTGTCCCGCACATAATTGAGTATTTCCAGCCCGTCCATGCCCGGCAGGGTAATATCGGTCAGTACATAATCCACGGACTTGTCCTTGAGCGCCTTGATCCCTTCCTTGCCGTCCGGCGCGCAAAGGGCTTCATACCCCATCTCTTCGATAATGTCTTCCAGGGTTTCGCGCGTACTCCTGTCGTCATCAATCACCAGTATCGTAACCTTGGGTGTCACTCACTGTCCTCCTCATAGGAAAGAAATATTCTCCTGGGCAGTCGTATGACAAAGGCGGTGTTTCGGTTCGGCTCCTCGGGCGCGTCCAGAAAAATCCGTCCCCCGTGCTCGGAAACAATGCGGCTTGCGATTCCCAGGCCCAGCCCGGTGCCCTTGTCTTTGGTGGTAAAGAATACATCAAATATTTTATCCCTCAATTCCGAAGAAACACCCGGACCCGAGTCTTCAATACGCAGTTCAAGTTCGTTTTGTTCCAGATCCCGTGTAAACACGTCAATATGCCCGTCTTTTCCGATTGCATCAGCTGCATTTTGAATCAGATTGAATATAACCTGACCGAATTGTTTCTGGTCAACAAGCACTGGATACATTTCCTTTTGAAAATGAAAATGAATCTGGATGTTTTTCTTATCGCATTCTTCCCGCAGGAATTCAATAGTGTCGTAAAAGAAATCATTGATATCGGTTGGGGTCAGCTCCACACGCGGCGGCCGGGCAAAGGTCAGAAATTCACTGACAATGTTCTGAAGATTCTTGGTTTCCTGATGGATACGGGATAGCCGTTTTCGGAATTTCTCGGCTTTTTCCCCGGGAAGCTCCCCGGTCTGGTCCATAAGCATGTCTGTATTAAGCATAATGGAATTCAGCGGGTTTCGCACCTCGTGTGCCAGGCCACCGGCCAGCGTGCCGATATAAGCAAGCCGGTCGCGAATCATCTTTTCTCTGTCAATCTTAATATTCTTGCGTTTGGGCATTGATAGTGGTTTTGAGCAATTACTCTTTCGCGTTCAGCACGTTATCCATTGTCAATCTCCACTGACTGCTGTTCACGAGCAGAGATGTAGATACTGTCCATAATTCGTGTATACTTCAGGGCCTGACGTGCTCCGCATACGGGTTTGGCTTTATGTGACATACACTGAATGAAATTCTCGTGAACATTTCCCGTAAGGCGCTGAACTTCCAGCTCCTGTTCCGTATTCTTCTTCCAGAAGCGAATTTCATTTCCGCTGATATCCAGCTTGAGCGCGCCTTTGGTTCCCTGAATATGAAGTTCCTGCCGAACCGTAAGGCTGTCTCCGTTGGCGGATACGGTTCCGATGGCACCGTCTTCAAAGACGATGGAAACGCTGGAAAGCACATCCAGCTTTGTTCCGAGATTGTTGGTGACGGCGTTCACTCTGCGAACGTCTTTTCCGGTAATATGCAACATCGCATTGATAATGTTATCCCCGCTCTCGTACAGATACCCTCCCCCGGAAAATTCCGGATCCATACGCCACTTTTCATCCACTTTGTTCAGCCAGTTCTCCGCAGTTACCCCTGTGATCATACGGATCTCACCGATCGCGGCTTCGGAGACGATTTTTCGGGCAAACTCAAATCCGCCGGAAAAATATCCCGGGTAGACCACGGAAACAACCTGTTCTCCGGCTTCAACGGTTTGTGCAATCTTCAGCGCGTGTTTGGTTTTGGTGACCATGGGTTTTTCGACCAGCACGTGGCACTTGTTTTCAAGCGCATCCATGATCTGGCCGAAATGAAGTTTGTGAGGCGAACAGACTACCACTCCGCTGAGCACTTCATTTTCAAACATTTCCAAATGATTTCCGTAACAGACAGGCACCTCTTCGGCATCCTTGAACAGGCTTTGAACTGCTGATTCGGCCGCACTGCTGTCCGGATCCGCCAGAGCCGCAATCTCCACATCCGGAAAATCGGACTGAAATATCCCGATGTGCTCTCTGGCGATTGCACCGATACCGATAATACCGATTCGAATGGTATCCATGAAATTACCTTTCAACCTTGGTTTATTTGGCTGTAAATCTGTAATTCTATTTTAAAAACAAGGGTTGTTCAAGTAAATTCTGACTCACAAGGCAAATTCTTTTGACAACAGCAGTGAATGATTTTGCTGGATAAATCTGCCAGACGCCGTTCTTGGCCGGGATGTCTTCATGCCATCCGGATCCTTTGGGCGAGAACCCTTTTCCCATATTTTCTTGCCGTCAATGATACCGATATCGTTTCGACTCGGCCTTTCATGCGCTTTCTGCGCCTTTCTGCGGTTCCTAAATCCCCAGATCTTCCCGGACCGATGTGATGGCATCAATTACCAGCTGAATGTGTTCGTCCACGATAATGCCCATGTCCTCGGCACCCTGAATGATCTGATCGCGATCCACGGCTTTGGCAAAGGCCTTGTCTTTCATTTTCTTTTTTACGGATTTGACCGAAACTTCATCAATGCTCTTGTTGGGTTTGACCAGGGCTACTGCAACAATTAATCCCACCAGCTCATCTACGGCGATCAGCGCTTTATCCATCAGGCTTTGGGGTTCGGCGTGCCCGGCATGGGCCCGGACCGCGTGAACAACCTCCGCTGGAAACCCGCGGGCTTCCAGTATCTCGGCGCCCTTGAGCGCATGCTCCTCGGGATAGGGATGGCGCTGATAATCAAAATCGTGTATCAGACCCAGACATCCCCAGGTTTCTTCGTTTTCACCGAACTTGCGGGCATAAGCCCGCATGGCGGCTTCCACACCATAGGCGTGTTTGAGCAGATTTTCATCTGTGGTATACTCGGCCAGCAACTCGATTACTTCGCTTCTGTTCATGTTGTCTCCTGTCAATGTCAGGGGTGAATACTTCTGGAATAGAGGTTGATGATAACCACACCGCCCAGGATCAGCACCATGCCGATAAGCGCGGGAAGGTCGGGCCGCAGTTTGTACACCGCTACATCCACAACCGCAATCAGAACAATGCCCAGCCCGCACCAGATGGCATAAGCAATGCTTACGGGAAAGGCTCTGAGCACCAGGCTCAGAAAATAAAAAGCCGCCCCATATCCAAGGGCCACAAAAATGCAGGGAGTCAGACGCGTAAATCCCTGCGTGGCTTTGAGGGAACTGGTGGCAATCACTTCTGAAATAATGGCCAGAAAAAGATAGAGATAATTCATGGTTCAGGATTCCTTTGGTTCGGGAACGGGTTCTTTGGGTCTTCGGGACAGGCCTGCGGTAAAGGCCAGCCGCATTCCCTCTTCACTGCTCAGATCCGTGGATTCTACCTGATTCCGGGGCAGAAACACGGTAAACCCGCCCACCTGATAGCTCATGGGCAGATAGACCGCCACAATATCCTGGCTTTGATCTTCGTTGTCAGCGACATCAGGCAGATATTCGGGATTTTCCGAGGTAATGAATCCGATCAGCCGCGTACCGGCCAGTGTGACAAAAACGACTTTTTTCAGATCCGTGTCTTTGTCCGAGGCAGTGATGAAATCGGTCAGGTCCTTGACCGAACTGTACAGGGTTTTGATAACCGGCAGTCGCTGGAGTATCCGCTCCCAGAGTCCGAGGAGCCTGCGCACAGCCCAGGCATTGACAATCAGCCCCAGGGCAATCAGGGAGAGCACGCCGATGACCAGCCCAGTTCCCGGAATATACCGTTCCTCGCCTATCCCCTTCTCAATCAGACTGCCGAAAAGCCGCTCCGTGGATGTCACTACCCAGTACAGGATATAAATAACCACGGCCGTAGGCAGCAGTGCGCCCAGGCCTTTCAGAACGGATTTCCAAATTTTATTCATTGCAGCGTTCCTTTAATTTTCTACCGAACAGAGTACATACGGTCCCTTGGGGATCACGGCAATGCGCGAATCCGCACCCAGTTCGCTGAGTGCGCGCTCAACTCCCTGTTCCATGGAGTCAACGGGAGAGACCGGAAGAGCGTTCAGGTATTTTTCTTTAATTCCGTCAGAGCAGAGAAAGACCCGGGCCTTGCGCAGCACTTTAACGTATTCTTCAAACTGCCACTGATCCACGACAAAGTAGTCTTCCCTGTAGATATCCTTCATGAACTGCTCCACGTCGTCGCAGCTGCAGACAAGTTCGGTGAACTCGGGAGAGCCAACCCCCTCTCTGCACTCAGCCGCAATGATGATAATTCCGTCCTTGCGGATCACAGGAAGGGCTGCAGTCAGCCCCTTGATGGTCTGGTAAAAGGTGGCATCCAGCGGATACCCGGCACTGGTGGTGACCACAATGTCAGCGGGTTCGGGTAACGTGTCGACCAGGCTCTGTCGGGCAAATTCCACACCCTGAAGATGTGCCTGATCAAGGTCTCCGGCAAAGACGCCTGTAATCTTCTTTTCTTCATTCAGGGTCACGTTCAGGATAAAGTCCACGCCTGCCATATGAGCGATCTCCAGCGCTTCTTCGTGAAATGGATTGTCTTTGATCACCCCTTCCCGGCAGTTGGGATGTTCCAGAATCTGCGGGCTGTGCATGACCTTGACGGTTTTCAGGCTGGCAATGCCCGGACAGATAGACTTGCGCCCGCCGGAAAATCCAGCCATCAGATGGGGTTCGATCAGACCGGTAAGAATTTTCAGGTCACTCTTGACATACGTCGAATCGATCAGGACTTCCGTTCCTCTGCGGGTCTTGCCCAGATCCCGGTGATCCTGATCCATGCGGGAAAAGTGATTGACAATGCGGTAGTTGTCTGCAATCTCATTGCCAACCAGCTGTCTGAGTTCCTCTTTCTGATTGGGCCGGTGAATGCCGGTGGCAATCAGAATCACAATGTCCCTGCGGTGAATGCCGTTCTGCTCAAGGGTTTTCAGAAGCGGAGGCAGAATCACACTGTTGGGAACGGGCCGGGTAATGTCGCTGATTACAATGCAGGCGCTGGAACGACTTCGGGCCAGCTGCGCAAGTGAATCCGAACCGCATGGATTTTCGAGAACCTCCTGAATCGCCTGTGCCGGATTCTCAAGCACGGGCTGTTCCTTCATTTTCATCACTTTGACCAGATTGGTATCCGGCACATCAACGTTCAGCCCCTTTTCTCCGTATGCAAGGTTTACCTTCATGACCTGCTCCATTCAATTCAAAAAGTAGTTGTAATTTCTTATGCAGTTTCGTTTCTTCCTCTCCCGAGACTCATCGGCCGGAGAGAACGTCTTTTTCATATGCCTTGACCTCATCATACCAGTCCATACCCACAGGCGCACCGGACTCCAGACAGTAGTAGTTCCAGACCGCGCTGCAGGGCATGCTCTTGAGTTCTTCCAGAACCGCCAGACGCCGGGTATAGTCGCCTGCAGCCTCGGCCTGTTTGAGTTCCTCGCTCGGCTCCAGCAGTGCAAAACAGAGCGCCTTGAGCATGTTCCTGCCGCCAATGACCCAGGCGGCAATCCGGTTGATGGTGGCATCAAAGAAGTCCAGCCCGATCTTGACCCGCTCAAGCAGGTTGTTGCGGATGATTTCCCGGGCAATGGTTTCGATCTCCGAATCCAGCAGCACCACATGATCGCTGTCCCAGCGCACCGGCCGGCTGACGTGAAGCAGAATGCCGGGCACAAATTCGATCACCGCAGACAGTTTGTCGGATACAACTTCAGTCGGATGAAAATGACCGGTGTCCAGGCAGAGATAAACCCCCCGGGTGGACGCGTATCCCATGTAGAATTCATGGGAGCCGATGGTGCAGCTTTCCGCGCCAATACCGAAAAGCTTGGATTCCACGGCATCAATCTGACACTTCGGATCCAGCTTCTTTTCCAGGACCTCATCCAGTGATGTCAGCAGCCAGTCCCGGAATCCCTTGCGGTCAACCGGGATGTCTTTGAATCCGTCCGGAATCCAGATATTGGTCACCGAAGGGGTTCCCAGTTCCCGGCCCATGTGTTCGGCAATCTCCCGGCAGGCTATGCAGTGACGTACCCAGAATTTTCGAACGGCTTCATTCGGGTGACTGAGCGTGAATCCCGATTCTGCCTTGGGATGCGAGAAGCAGGTCGGATTAAAGTCCAGCCCCAGTCCTCTCTCCTTTGCCCAGTCGATCCAGCCCTGAAAATGGGCGGGTGTGATCTGATCCCGGTCCACACCTTCCAGGCCTTCGCCGTAAATGGCGTGAAGATTGACCCGGTGGGTTCCCGGTATAAGGGAAAAGGCCTTATCCAGGTCAGCACGAAGTTCATCCGGTGTTGCGGCCCGACCCGGGTAATTTCCCGTGCACTGAATGCCGCCATCCGGACCCATGCCGGTATTTTCAAATCCATTGACGTCATCTCCCTGCCAGCAGTGAAAGGAGACAGGGATGGTCTTGAGTGCATTCATGGCCTTTTCCGTATCCACGCCCAGTGCTGCATACTGCTCTCTGGCCGTTTCATACTGCGCCCGGATGTCTGCTTCTTTGTACATGCTCATGGTTATGCTCCTTTGATCTTGGTATAGGTTTGCCAGGCTTCGTCCCACTGAGCGGTATCTGCAGGCGTATATTCCTGGATGTCAAAGGACCGGCCGACCAGCGCCCGGCCTTCATCCAGGCTGGCGATTCGACCCGTGCTCCTGGCCTGCATAATAATGTTTCCGGTGGATGTACCTTCGACCGGCCCGGCCTTGACCAGACGGCCCGTGGCATCGGCCGCAGCACGACAGAAAAGCCAGTTGCGGCATCCGCCGCCCACGATATGAATCACGTTAATGCTTCGACCCGTAATCTCTTCCAGTTCTCCGATCACCCGCCGGAACATCAGGCCCAGTCCTTCAATCGATGCCCGAATATACTCTCCCTCAGATGCGGGTTTCTTCTGGCCGGTCTGTTCGCAGAAGGCATCCATGGCCTGGATCATGGACGGCGGATTGAAAAAGGAGTCGTGGTTTACATCCACAATCACGGGAAAGGGCGGAACAGCTTCGGCCATGGCAATCAGCTCTTCGTAGGAATACTCCCGGTCAAATTCCTTTTTCAGGTTTTCAAACATCCAGAGTCCCATGATGTTCTTGAGTACCCGGTAGGTTCCCTCAACACCGCCTTCATTGGTATAGTTGTACTCAAAGGCTTTGTCTCCGGCAAAAGGGGTCTCGCTCTCCACGCCCATCAAACACCACGTACCCGAACAGATGTAAGCCCAGTCCCGGCCGCTGGCCGGAATGGATGCTACGGCAGAGCCGGTATCGTGCGTGGCCGGGGCCACCACCTGAGTGTCACCGGAAAGAATCTCCGGCCGGATCGTGTCCAGGACCGTTCCCGGAGGAATAGGGGTTGACAGGATCGCAGGGTCGACGTTCAGCGCCTCCAGCAGACGGGGATCCCAGTCTTTGGTTTCCAGGTTTAGCATCTGAGATGTAGTGGCTTCGGTAAACTCATTCTCCATCCGGCCGGAGAGCCGCCAGTTGAGATAATCCGGCACCAGGAGCATGCGTCTGGCTGCATCGAGCAGGGAACGGTTCTCCCGGCCCAGTGCAAAGAGCTGAAAGAGTGTGTTGAGTTCCATCAGCTGAATGCCGGTTCGCTGATAGATATCTTTGAGGGATACGATTTCGAAGAAGATGTCGGAAATGCCCTGGGTTCGATCATCCCGGTAGGCCACGGGCTGTTCAAGCAGCTGGTCCGATTCGTCCAAAAGCGTAAAGTCCACGCCCCAGGTATCCACGCCCACACTGACCGGGCTCTCCCCGGATTCAGCGGCCATCTGAATGCCGTTGCGGACGTGATCAAAAAGTTTTTCAATCTCCCACCGATGATGCCCGTCCAGAAACGTGAATTCATTCTTAAACCGGTGGACTTCATCCAGCCGGAGTCTGTCCTGCTCAAGCGTTCCCTTGATAATTCTGCCGCTTCCGGCACCGATATCCGCTGCTAAAAATACACTCATTTAATCCAGCACCTCCACAATTCTGAAAAAAAGTTTTTTCTCTTTGATATAGTCTGGAAATGTACCGATCGGAGAACATTTCATGATAATATCTGAGAGTTCATTGATCAGGGCGGTCGGGTTGTTGTTGCGTTCGATCTTCAGGACGCTGATCACACCGTCCGGAGCAGAGATATCCAGGTAAAATATAATTTTTCCCTTTGCGTCCTTAAAGAGCGGCCGTCTGGACCACAATCCCGAGATATAGGCCACAGCCTTGAATTTATTGACCATCTTTCGGTAATATTTGGTGTATGTGTTCTCATGGGCTTCAAAGGAGGCCTTATCCACTTTCTCAACCGTTCCCTCCGGGTTGGAATGCTTGTACTTGGGCGGCGAAACCTTAACCCTGATTTCCGGAATTTCACGCACCGGGGGAACCCGCATGCCCTTTTCTTCAAACATGGAAACCTCGGGCAGGGTGAAATCCGGATCATCTGCGGCGTTATCCAGTTTCACGGTTTCGCGCGGCTTGCGCTGTGCAGGCATGGCAGGCGGTCGGAGCTCGATTTCCGGCGTGATCCGTTCCAGGGGAACCCGTGGCAGAGTGCGGACATTCTTCTCCACATCCTGAAAGGCCGGCCCGTCCATGGCCGCAGTCTTCTCCGGGCCGTCCTTGATTTCGGCTCCGGTTGCCGGACTGGAATTCTCGGAAACAAAGCGCGTGTTCAGACGGGTGTCGGCTTTATTCTCGCGGGTTTCCACCATTTCATTCCACATGTCCCGCTCAAGCAGATCCAGCTGGATGGTATCGTCTTCTTCTGTCTCCGATTCCGCAATCGCTGAACCGCTAAACCGGAAGAGTTCCCGCTCAGACTGGAGCAGGTAAATATGGATGGCAGCGGAAATCAGCAGGCCGACGATAAGGAACACGGCATCACGGCTGATCGTTTCTTTGTGAGGTAAAGCGTGCCGTGTACTCATGTCTGTCACCGCTGGTTATGATGAAAAAAAGCTCGTTATACAACAGTTGATGGTTGATGACTGCTGCAAAACCCAATCGAGTCAACCAGAATTAGCTATTGACGATTGACGATAAACCATCGACAACAGTTTCACTCATCGCTCTCTGCTCATACCTGCTCTGCGCTTTGAAGCCATCGACCATAGACTATCGACTATCGACTGCACCCACTGTCAGCTGCCGGAATTTCTTAAACAGTTTTTTGGTAACCGGGCCGGGTCTTCCGGTTCCTACGACTCTGCCGTCCACCTTGACCACCGGAATCACCTCTGCGGCGGTACCGGTCAGAAAGCATTCGTCCGTGGTGTACAGGTTGTACCGGGTCATGTTTTTCTCAATCACCCGGATACCGGCCTGCTCTGCCAGTTCCATGACCACCTCGCGGGTGATGCCCTTGAGAATGCCGGCATCCTCGGGCGGAGTCAGCAGATCGCCGTCCTGGACAATGAAAATATTGTCTCCGGAGCATTCGGCCACAAATCCCTGGCTGTTGAGCATAATTACTTCCGGAACTCCAGCCAGTTTGCCTTCGACCTTGGCCAGAATATTGTTCAGGTAGTTGAGGGACTTAATCTTGGTATCAAAGGCACTCACGTTCACCCGGGCCGTGGGCACGGTTACCACGTCCATACCGTTTTTGTACATACCGTCGGAATAGAGAACAATCCTGTCCGTGATCACAATCAGAGAGGGTTCTTTGCATTTGTCCGGATCCAGCCCCAGATCCCCGGTTCCCCGGGTGACAACAACCCGGATATAGGCATCGCTGAGCTTATTCCGCTTCAGAATCGCGTAGATGATCTTTTCCAGCTCGTCTTTGCTGACCGGAATCTTGAGCAGAATGGCATGGGCAGAGTCAAAGAGGCGGTCAATGTGATCCCTGCAGCGGAAGACCGTCCCACTGTACGCCCGAATGCCCTCAAAAACACCGTCTCCGTATAAAAGTCCATGGTCAAAGACCGAAACTTTTGCGTTCTTCTTATCATAATACCTGCCGTTAACATATACCTTCATTGCGTACTCCTGATGGTTAAACCGCCTGAGCTGTCCGGCCTCTCCCGTCCCTGGCTTCTTTGAGCATGGTCAGACAGGTATTCGGAACCTTAAGTTTTCCAAATCCGCTACCGATATGCAGTCCCTTTCCGGGTTCGTGAAAATCCGTACCCCCGGTCTCAACCAGTCCTTTTTCTGCGGCCAGCTTCCGAACCTTTGCCGTAAAGGGTTTGGTATGCCTGGGGTAAAAGACCTCCACACCCCGCGCTCCTGCATCCTTCATCTGATCAAGAAACCCGCTGATGTCATTGAGCAGAAACTGATCCAGCAGTCCGGGATGCGCGATCACCGGAATGCCGCCTGCAGCCAGAATCAGCTGAATGCTCTCTTGCGCCGGCAGCCGGTACTTGTCCACATATGCAGGCTGGCCCGTGGCCAGGTACTTGTCAAAGGCCTGCTGAAACTCTCGGATATAACCTTTTCGCAGCAGTACTGCTGCCATATGAGGCCGCCCGATCTGACCACCGCCTGCCTCTTCAGTGACCTCGTCCATGGTAATGTCCATGCCGATCTGCTGAAGGCGCTCAATAATCTGGGGATTGCGGTTCGCACGCGCGGTCTGCACCCGGTCAATGGCTTCAAGCATATCTGAATTGTTCTGGTCAATATAATACCCCAGCAGATGAAAGTGCGTGTCTTTGTAATTCACACTCAGTTCAACGCCGGGAACCACTTCCACATGAAGACCTTCTGCTGCGGCCAAGGCGTCTTCATTTCCTGAGATGGAGTCGTGATCGGTAATGGCAACAGCTGTCATCTCTTTTTCTTCAGCAATCGCAACAATCTCCTCCGGTGAAAGCCGTCCGTCCGAAGCCGTCGTGTGTATGTGCAGGTCAATCATTCATCTTCTCCTTAACCGCTTCCACCGCATCCTGCAGAGAGACCCGCTCCTGCTCTGTGGTGTCCCGGTCCCGGATGGTTACTGTATCGTCTTCCAGTGTCTGGCCGTCTACAGTCAGACAGAAGGGCGTACCCGCTTCGTCGTGACGGCGATAGCGCTTGCCAATGGCGTGCACCTCATCATACCGGGCATTGACCCCCTGATCAAAGAACATCCGCACCAGTTCCCGGGCCTTTTCCGGCATACCGTCCTTCTTGACCAGCGGAAGCACAGCCGCCTTGATCGGGGCCAGCCTCGGATGGAGCCGAAGCACGTTCCGCGGCTGCGGATTGCCCCTGGCATCCGGGATGGTATCGGTCTGCAGCGCGTCATTGATATAGGCCAGTACACCACGCGTGGCACCAGCAGCCGGTTCAATCACGTACGGCAGGTACCGCTTGTTGTTGACCGTATCCACATATTCGAGCTTCTTGCCCGATGCTGCGGAATGCTTCTTCAAATCATAATCCGTACGGTTGGCAATTCCCTCCAGCTCGTCCCAACCCCACGGAAACTTGTATTCCACATCATAGCATTCCTTGGCATAGTGCGCCAGTTCGTCTGCTTCGTGCGGACGGAACCGGAAGTCTTCAGGATGATTTGCATACCGGTGCCACCAGTTCATGCGCGCCTCTTTCCAGAACGCCATCCACTCATCATCGGTTCCCGGTTCACAGAAAAACTCCATCTCCATCTGCTCGAATTCACAGGAACGGAAAATAAAACTCTTGGTCGTAACTTCGTTACGAAAAGAGCGACCGGTCTGGGCAATGCCAAAGGGAATCTTCTGACTCATGGATTTCTGCACGTTGAGAAACTGCACAAACATGGCCTGCGCAGTCTCGGGCCGCAGATAGATGGTGGACGGCGAGATCACTTCTTCGATCTTCTGACGGATCTCCCGGGCGTTTTTCCCGGAAATCCGGCCGTCAGCAACTGCCCTGGCCACCTCTTCCATGGGATCCACAGACCCCATAAAAGATCGGAACATCAGGTTGAACTGGCGTTCATCGGAGAGAAACGGACTGCTGCAGTTGGGACAGACATACCCGCGCTCCGGGGCTGCGGCACCATGAAGGACCTTTCCCCTGCGCTCCAGTTCCACATTCAGCTGGTTCCGTATCGCTTCAAGAGCAACCTTGGCACGCCCCTTGTCCGCGAGTTCTATTTCAACCGGTTCACCCGGCTTCACATTTCGGGCCTTGTCCGCGCGAAAACGCTCCTTGCAGACCAGACAGTCGACCAGAGGATCGGAAAAGCTGGAGCAGTGACCGGACGCCTGCCAGACCCTGGGATGCATGATAATTGAGGCGTCAATTCCCTGAACATTCTCCCGCGAAAGAACCGTATCCCGCCACCATTCATTGATCAGATTTCGTTTGAGTTCCACACCGAGCGGGCCAAAGTCATACGCACTCTTCAGACCACCGTAAATGTCACTGGACTGGAAAATAAAACCGCGCCGTTTGCACAGTGAGACAATTTCCTGGAGGCGGTTCTCAGCGCTGCCTGTTTCCGGCATATCAAATAACTCCTAACAAATTTTTTGAATAATTTTTTTCTGCTGCGGTTATCGCTTAGGTATTTAGTCTTTGTGAACTTAGATACTTTCTCAGGACAAGGTACGTCAATTGAAACTTCCTGCAGCAGAAAGGAATTATTGTATGCGGTAAAGCGGGTACTGTCAATAAAAAAGACTTTTCATTCCGGGTTTTGCTGGTATAGTGTACATCATATTTTCACGATCCGTGCTGCAGCACTATAGCACAGGGATTATTCCGGAGAAGAATGTGTCCATCACCAGCATCCTCATCGCTATCAGTGCACCGCTTCTGATATCTCTGAGTGCGATTACGGCCAAAACAATCGTCCGGTTTCGCATCTGCAGCTCCGCCTACACAGGCTGGGGAGCTGGTGCTGCCTGCGGCATCCTGGGCCTGATACTCGCTGCCGTAACCCGAACCCCTTTTCCCCTGGAATCCGTCACGCCCATGGCCGGACTGGTCGTGCTGAACGTGGCCGCGCTCTGGCTGCTCAACCGCAGCATCCAGGAGGGCGATGTGAGCACGGTCATGCCGGTCATGGGAATGAAAACCCCCTTTGCCGCGCTGCTCTCGTTTCTGCTCCTGGGAGAACGGCACGGTCCTGCGGTCTATGCCGCGGTCGTACTTTCCGCCATTGCAGTCCTGATCTTCGGCGCCGGCAGACAGAAAAAGGCCCAGGGAGGCCATAGCCACAACCCCGTGGTCGCGATTCTCTTTGCCCTGGCCGCAGCCCTTGGTTACTGCCTGGCGGATCTCTGCGCCCGCACCGCCATGCAGAACACCACACCCTTTACCGTGATCACATGGTCCTGGATATTTTCCGGCATCATCTGCGGTGCCATGCTCGCTCACCCGGGCTTCCGGCAATACCGGCTGGAAAAAATCGACCTTCTGCTCTTTGGACTAAACGGCGGCCTGATGATGGCCGGTATCGGCATGCTCTTTCTCTCCTTTAAGCTCATGAACAGCGTAACCATCCCCAATGTCATCTTCGGCCTGCGCGGTGTGTTCACACTTGCTGCCGGTTACATGCTCAGCCGCATCCTCGGCCTGGCCATTGAGAAACAGCCTCCCCGGGTCTACGCACTCCGCCTTGCCGGCACTGCACTAATCACCCTGAGCATTGTGCTGATACTGCTGGGAGGCAGTTAATACTGCAGTCGATGGCCAAGAGTCTATGGTCAATTGCTAACTGCAAAAAACTGAATAAAAATGAACACACAAAACTCCACTATAAACCTGTTGGATTTGAATATACGAATCAATTCTGCCAACCGCCACTTCTGCGCGCCGGACTGGTCCTGGGACTCGGGCATTTCCAATATCCGGGATATGGACATCTGGTGTGTGGTCAGCGGTACCGGAACCGCCAGAGGACTTGACCAATCCATTGCGCTTCATCGCGGAGACACCTTTCTGATTACCGCTGAACGCCGGTTTACAGCAGAACATGATCCTTCTGATCCCCTGGTCGTGCTGGGCATGCACTTTGATTTTCTGGAAACAGACGGCAGCATTAAGCGGATTCCCGAAAAAGAACTGCCACCGTTTCACCGCCGGATGCAGTCCATTGGATTTTTCAGTCAGCTTTTTGACCGCATGCTGAATGCACACCGGCAAAAAAACGCCGCTGCTGCCTGCACATGGGCCAAGGCGATCCTTGCTGAAATTCTTCTTCAGGACCGGCTGGACAGCCAGAGCGCACAGCAGCCTCCGGACGAGCGCAGGGTCGAGGAGATCTGTGATGAAATCCTCCGCCTTCCCGCGCACCCATGGAATGTGGAAGAATTGAGCCGTCGAATGTTCTGGTCCCGCCACCATTTCTCGCGCATATTCAAGCGGGTAAAAGGCGTCTCACCCCAGGCCTTTATACTTCAGGCGCGCATTGATGCTGCCGCAGCCCTGCTCCTGGAATCCAGCCATTCGGTTCAGCGGATCAGCGAGCTTACAGGATACGCTGATGTCTATTTCTTCAGCCGCCAGTTCAAAGAAAAAACCGGCCTGAACCCCACACAATTCCGCCGGAAAAGAGGAAATCGTTCAGGCTCAATTTTACAAAAAATATAGAAGACCGCTTGACAATCGTGATAGTTGCAGCAAACTGTAGCAAGACTATACAGGTGATGCAAAGGAGAAATGCTTATGAACTGGCAATTGCAGGACGCAAAAAACAAGCTGAGTCAAGTCATTGACAAGTGCATAAAAGAAGGTCCTCAGGTTATTACCCGTCGTGGTCAGGAGGCAGTTGTACTGGTACCGATCAACGACTACAAACAAATGACAAAAAATAAATGCGATCTGGTGGATTTTTTCAGAAAATCACCTCTGGCAGGAAATGTGACGATTAAACGAAATTCAGATACAACGGTCCGGCGGGTGAATCTATGAGACACCTTCTGGACACATGTGTTGTTTCTGGACTCATAAAACCCAAGTCGGATCCAACCGTAATAAAAACGATTCGATCGCTGGACGAACAAAAAATGTATTTATCCATAATCACTATCGGAGAGATTCGGCACGGAATCGAACTGCTCAAAAACAGCCCAAAGAAACAAAAGCTTCTTGAGTGGCTAACCGATGACCTGGAATTGAGATTTCGCGGAAAATTAATTTGCTTTTAACTTGATCTAAACAATAAGAAAGTATAATGATCGCCTTATATTTTTTTGGTTCAAAAAACACAAAAGAATCTTAAAAAGAAGTTACAAAAGGGAAATCATGCAGTCCCGATTACGCGTCATCCTTTCAGTAATTATTGTTGTCTCATGCTGTGCTGTT